>NZ_CP023692.1:4320000-4550000 GCF_008704935.1 Streptomyces vinaceus | reverse complement strand
TGGCTGGCGGTACGGCAGTACCTGACGCGGATGAACCAGCTGGACCCGCAGGTGGGCGCCGCGATGGCGGTGCGGCTGGCCGATGACCTGGTGGCGCGTACGGGAGCCCCGGCGCCGGCCGGGGTGCCGGCCGCCGCGTTCCTGATGGCCGTGGTGCACGAGCGGCAGAGCCGGGACGCGGCCCGTGCCTTCGGTCCGGGAGTCGCGCCCGCGTACGCGCCGCCCGGCGCGCCCGCGACGCCCGCGATGCCCGCCGGGATGTCGCCCGCGTGGGGGCACCCGGGCCCCGGGGCGTACGCACCGCAGGCCGTACCGCCCGCGACTGTGCCGGCCACGGCTCCGGCTCCGAGCCCGGCCCCGGTTCCGGTCCCGGCCGAGGTGCCCGCGCCTGCCGTGCCGCCGCGGCCCGCGACGGGGTTCGCGCCCCCGGCGTGATCGCCTAACCTGCGCGGCATGTCAGCGAACGTCGCATTCACCTTCCGCGTCACGGGCATCGAGGACGAGGCCCGGGCGCGAGCCGTCGTCGAGGAACTCCGCGAACTGATGCGGGACGAGAGCATCGGCCGCCAGGTCACGATCGGCATCCGGCGGGAGGACGGCGTGCACGTCGTCACCGGCGGCACCGACTTCCCGGTCTCCGTCAGCCGCGCCCACCTGTGGTGCCCGGAGTTCGAGAAGTCCGTCGCCTGGTACGCGAAGGAGGCCGCGCCCTCGGCGGTCTGCGCCGTCGAGTGGAGCCACCCCGACGAGCAGTGCTGATCCGGGGCCGCTGATCCGGGGCCGCGGAGCCGGGCGGGGGGTCAGTCCTCCGGGAACGTCGAGGGCGGGGTCTCCAGGTGCTCCAGTTCGATGCCCGGGGCCGCGAGGACGACGTCGCCCGCGAGGTGGACCGTATGGACCTCGCCGGTGTCCAGCGCGGTGACCTGGTACTCGTCCACCACGAGCGGTCCGCTGTCCGTCGCGTGTTCGGCTCGCCCGCGCAGGGCCCAGGCCTGATCGACCGTACGGGGCGCCAGCACCGGGTCGGTCAGCGCCACGAGCCGGACCCGGGTCGCGGGGGCCCCGGGGGCGAGCCGCAGCAGGCGGGCGGTCGCGACGAGGAAGGCCGGCGAGGTGCCGGTGAAGCCCGCGGCGGCGACGTTGCCCTCGGTGGCCTCGGCCCCCGCGGGATCGGAGCGCACCCAGGTGATCCCGTCGATGGCCGCGCCGCGGACCTGCCAGCTCGACGCGTTGGCTTCGAGGCGGATGGGTCGGCCGAGTTCGTCGATCGCGAGGTCGACCGAGCCGCGGTGCTCGCCGTCCGGGCCGGTGAGCTGGGAGACGTAGCGCCAGCCGGAGGGCCCGGGCGCGCAGTGGAAGTGCTCCTCGCCGAGGGGCGCGTGGTCGTGCGGGTCGTGGAGCGAGTAGCGGCCGCGGGGCATGGGTGCCGTCCTTGCGTGCGTCGTACGGGGGCGTGCCGGTCGTACGGGTCCTGCTCGGTCGTACGGGTCCTGCTCATGGGGCAGGCCCCCGGCGTACGTGCCGGGGGCCTGCTCGGTGCCGTGGATCCGCGGGGATCGGGCGGCCGCGGATCAGTAGCGGTAGTGGTCCGGCTTGTACGGGCCCTCGACCTTGACGCCGATGTAGGCGGCCTGCTCCGGGCGGAGCGTCGTGAGCTTGACGCCGAGTGCGTCGAGGTGGAGGCGCGCGACCTTCTCGTCGAGGTGCTTGGGCAGCACGTAGACGTCGGTCGGGTACTCGGCGGGCTTGGTGAAGAGCTCGATCTGGGCCAGGGTCTGGTCCGCGAAGGAGTTCGACATGACGAACGACGGGTGGCCGGTCGCGTTGCCGAGGTTCAGCAGGCGGCCCTCGGAGAGGACGATCAGGACCTTGCCGTCGGGGAACGTCCAGGTGTGGACCTGCGGCTTGACCTCGTCCTTGACGATGCCCTCGACCTTGGCCAGGCCGGCCATGTCGATCTCGTTGTCGAAGTGGCCGATGTTGCCCACGATCGCCTGGTGCTTCATCTTGGCCATGTCGGCGGCCATGATGATGTCCTTGTTGCCCGTGGTCGTGATGAAGATGTCGGCCGTCTCGACGACGTCGTCCAGCGTCGCGACCTGGTAGCCGTCCATGGCCGCCTGGAGCGCGCAGATCGGGTCGATCTCGGTGACGATGACGCGGGCGCCCTGGCCGCGCAGCGACTCGGCGCAGCCCTTGCCGACGTCGCCGTAGCCGCAGACGACCGCGACCTTGCCGCCGATGAGGACGTCGGTGGCGCGGTTGATGCCGTCGATGAGGGAGTGGCGGCAGCCGTACTTGTTGTCGAACTTCGACTTGGTGACGGCGTCGTTGACGTTGATCGCCGGGAAGAGCAGGGTGCCCTCGTCCATCATCTCGTAGAGGCGGTGGACACCGGTGGTGGTCTCCTCGGTGACGCCGCGGATCTCGGACGCGAGCTGCGTCCACTTCTGCGGGGACTCGCCGAGGGTGCGGTTCAGCAGGGTGAGGATGTGGGCGTACTCCTCGGAGTCCGCGGTGGACGGGTCCGGGGCGGAGCCGACCTTCTCGAACTCGACGCCCTTGTGGACGAGGAGGGTGGCGTCACCACCGTCGTCGAGGATCATGTTCGGGCCGCCGGTGGGGGTGTTCGGCCAGGTCAGCGCCTGCTCCGTGCACCACCAGTACTCCTCCAGCGTCTCGCCCTTCCAGGCGAAGACCGGGACGCCCTGCGGGTCCTCCGGGGTGCCGTTCGGGCCGACCGCGATGGCGGCGGCCGCGTGGTCCTGGGTGGAGAAGATGTTGCAGGACGCCCAGCGGACGTCGGCGCCGAGGGCGACCAGGGTCTCGATCAGGACGGCGGTCTGCACGGTCATGTGCAGGGAGCCGGTGATGCGGGCGCCGGCCAGCGGCTGGGCGTCGGCGTACTCGCGGCGGATCGACATCAGACCGGGCATCTCGTGCTCGGCGAGGGTGATCTCCTTGCGGCCGAAGGCGGCGAGGGAAAGGTCGGCGACCTTGAAGTCCATGGGTGCTGCTCCTCATGGGTCGAGAGGGTGGGTACGGCTGGGCCGCGCATCGCCTGGGGAGACGGTGCACCGGGCACTCAGTCCGTCGGGGGCCCTCTCTCCCCTCGGCCGGTCGCGAGGACCGCCCGACCGCCATCAGCAGCGACGTCTGACACTGATGACGAATCTACACCGATGGGCCGGGCGCGCCCCAGTGGGCCGTGGGACCGGGGGTGGATCCGGGGCGCGAACCGGGGCCCTACGGTGCTCCGCGAGATCCGGTGACGGGGCGGCGGTCGGACGCGAGGGCCCCCGCGGCGCGTCCTGCGCGGCGGGGGCCCTCGTACGTACGGGGAAGGACGTCAGCCGTACGGGAGGGGCCTCAGTCGTACGGGAGGAGCCTCAGCCCTGGGCCGCGGTCTCCGCCTTGTAGATGTCCGGCTCCAGGTAGATCACGCGGGCGATCGGGACCGCCGCGCGGATCCGGGCCTCGGCGGCGTTGATCGCGTCCGCCACCTGCGTCGCGGTGTCGTCGCCCTCCACGGCGATCTTCGCGGCGACCAGGAGCTCCTCGGGGCCGAGGTGCAGGGTGCGCATGTGGATGACGCGGGTGACGACGTCACCGTCGACGAGCGCGGCCTTGATCTTCTCGACGTCCTCCGCGCCCGCGGCCTCGCCGAGCAGGAGGGACTTGGTCTCGGCGGCCAGCACGATGGCAATGAGGATCAGCAGGGTGCCGATGCACAGGGTGCCGATGCCGTCCCAGACGCCGTCGCCGGTCGCGAGCGCGAGACCGACGCCGCCGAGGGCGAGGACGAGGCCGACGAGCGCGCCGAAGTCCTCCAGCAGGACCACCGGCAGCTCGGGGGCCTTGGCCCGCTTGATGAACTGGCCCCACGACAGGGAGCCGCGGATCTCGTTCGACTCCTTGATCGCCGTCTTGAAGGAGAACCCCTCGGCGACGATCGCGAAGAGGAGCACGCCGATCGGCCAGTACCAGTCCTCGATGGGGTGCGGGTGCTGGACCTTCTCGACGCCCTCGTAGATGGCGAACATGCCACCGACGGTGAAGAGCACGATGGAGACGAGGAACGCGTAGATGTAGCGTTCGCGCCCGTATCCGAAGGGGTGTTGCGGAGTCGCCTCGCGCTGGGCCTTCTTCCCGCCGAGGAGCAGCAGCCCCTGGTTCCCGGAGTCGGCCAGCGAGTGGACGCTTTCCGCGAGCATCGACGACGAGCCGCTGAAGACGAAGGCCACGAACTTGGCTACAGCGATGGCGAGGTTGGCGGCGAGTGCCGCCACGATCGCCCTGGTACCGCCCGACGCGCTCATGGGTTTCCGGAGTCCCTTCCTCGGTACGGCGCCCCTGCCCGGGGCGCCGCGCTACGGCGGCACATTGTTGCAGCCGTGGCGGCGGACGCCACGTCTACACCGGCACGGTGGCCCGGAAAATCGTGCCGATACCGGACAGTTCGACCTTTTCGTCGGCCGGGACGAAAACCGACTCCCCGGGGGACAGCGTCACTTCGCCCGCCTTCGGGCGGCCCGCGGTGCAGAGCAGGATCTGCGGGGCCCCGTCCGGGAGCGGGTGGGGGGCGGCGCCGGGGGCCAGCGCGAAGCGGGAGAGCCGGAATTCGTCGACGGGGCTCTCGTAGACCTCCTCGCCGTTGCCCTCGGGGCGCTGCACCGCCGGGTCCGCGGGCTCGAAGCGCACGATCCTCAGGAGCTCGGGCACGTCCACGTGTTTGGGGGTGAGTCCGGCGCGCAGCACGTTGTCGGAGTTGGCCAGCAACTCCACGCCGAGGCCGTCGAGGTAGGCGTGCGGGACGCCGGCGCCGAGGAACATCGCCTCGCCGGGCTGGAGTCGTACGTGGTTGAGGAGCATCGCCGCGATCACGCCCGGGTCACCCGGGTAGTGGTGGACGAGCGAGGCGTACGGGGCGTACGGGCCCCCCAGCCGCTCGATCGCGGTCCCGGCCTCGGCGACCGTACGGGCCATCTCGGCGCGGTCCGCGGTCAGTACGGCGGTGAGCATCTCGCGCAGGGCCGCCTCCTCGGGGTGGGCCCGCAGGAGGTCGGCGTACGGCTTGAGCGAGTCCACCCCGAGGCCTTCGAGGAGTCCGGCGGCCTCCAGCGGCGGACGGAACCCGCACAGGCCGTCGAAGGGGGTGAGCGCGCAGATCATCTCGGGCTTGTGGTGGGGGTCCTTGTAGTTGCGGTGTCCGGCATCGACCGGGATCCCGCGGCGCTCCTCGTCCGCGTAGCCGGCCTCGGCCTGTTCGAGGTCGGGGTGGACCTGGAGGGAGAGCGGGGCGCCGGCCGCGAGGAGTTTGAGGAGGAACGGCAGCCGGGGGCCGAACTTGGTGACGGCGGCCGCACCGAGCTCGCGCTCGGGGTCGGCGGCGATGACGGCCGCGAGGGTGGTCTCGCCGTCGCCGCGGTCGAGGCGGGAGGGGGCGCCCGGGTGGGCGCCCATCCACATCTCGGCCTGGGGCTCCCCGGTGGGTTCTACGCCGAGGAGCCCGGGGATCGCGGTGGTCGATCCCCAGGCGTAGGGGCGGATCGTGTTCGTCAGGCGGTCCATCTTCGTCCGTCTTCCTGGATGAAGGGCCGGCACGGTGGTGTGCTCAGCCGTGTCCCCTGGTCGCCAGCGCCAGGTAGGCGGTGGCGAAGTCCGTGACGGCGAGGAGTTCGGCGAGCTGTTCCAGTTCGCCGCCCTCCTCCGGTTCGAGCTCGCTGATGGCCGTGTCGTGGCTGAGGGCGAGCTCGCGCGCGGCCGGGGCGGCGGTGAGGCCGCCCGCGGGCCGGTCGCGCAGCAGGACGATGCGGGCCCGGAGCGCCTGGGGCTCCTCCACCCGGTCGCGGAAGAAGTCTTCGGGGTCGGCCCCGGCGGCGAAGGAGCCGGCGAGCAGGACCCCGTGGGCGGGCAGGGCCTCGGGCAGGTCGGCGGCGAGGGCGGGGCGGCCCGCGAGTTCGGCGAGGGTGGCGGCGAAGCGGCGCCCGGCCGGTCCGGCGCCGGCGCCCTCGCTCCAGATGAGCGGGAGGGTGTCGGCGAGCTCGGCGGCGAGCGTCTTGGCCGGGTTGGAGTACGTGGCGATGGCCGGTCCGCAGCGCTCGGCGGTGCGGTCGAGCCGGTCGGCGACGCGTTGCAGGGTCTCGGGGGCCGCCGTGATCAGCCCGACCTTGTCGAGGAGCACGAGCAGCGGGGTCAGCAGGGCCCACAGGGCGCCGGGGCCGGCCGCCGCGGATTCGTCGTACTCCTGGTACGGGGCCTTGGCCATCGGTACGAGGAGCCCGTGCGCGCCGTCCACGGCCTCGCCGAGCGGGGAGTGTTCGGGGGCGACGGCCACGACGGTGCAGCCGCGCCGGTAGGCCTGCTCGGCGAGGAGGGCGAGCCCGGGCTCGGTGCCGTCGGTGGTGGCCAGGAGCAGCAGGTCGACCGAGCCGGCCCAGCCGGGCAGTGCCCAGCGCAGGGCCCCGGCGGCATGGGCGACGCCGGTGGGGTGGAGCCGGGTGACGGGTGCGGATGCTCCGGCGAGGGCGCCGAGCAGGTCGGCGACTCCGGTGGCGGCGGTGCCGGACCCGGCGATGAGGACGGCGCGGGGCCGGCCGTCGGGGCGCAGGTCGGCGAGGCCCGCCTCGGTCGCGTGCCGGGCCGCGGTGCGGACTCTGGCCCCGGCCTCGGCGGCGCCGCGGAGCAGGCCGCGGCGGTCGGCGCGGGCGAGCTCGTCCGGTGCGTCGAGGAGCGACTCGTCGAGCATTGCGGCCTCCGGCTGGTTCAAAGGGCGGGCGACTCGGTTGCTCGGGCGCCCGGCGCTGCGACGGGCGCCCCTTGATGCCTGTTCGGTGCCTGGCGTGCCTGTACGGCGCGTCCCGGGCCGGCCTGCGGTCCGGAGCGGCGGCCTCAGGCGGGGCGGCGGGCCTCGTCGACGAGGAGGACCGGGATGCCGTCGCGGACCGGGTAGGCGAGGCCGCAGTCCTGGCCGGTGCAGATCAGCTCGGGAGCCGCTTCGTCCGCCGACTTGTCCTCAAGGGGCGAGTGGCAGGCGGGGCAGGCGAGGATCTCCAGAAGGCCGGCTTCGAGCGGCATGGGGCGGTTCCCTTCGAACATGCGGATTGGGCGAGGTCAGCGTACCGCCGGGCCGCACCTGGCGCGGCCCGGCCGTGAGACGGGCTCTATGCCCGGACGAGGGCGAGGACCTCGTCGCGGACCTTGACGAGGGTCTGGGGGTCGCGGGCCTCGACGTTGAGGCGCAGCAGCGGCTCGGTGTTGGAGGCGCGGAGGTTGAACCACCAGTCGGCCGAGGTGGCGGTCAGGCCGTCGAGCTCGTCGAGGGTGATGCCCTCGGCGGAGCCGTACGCGGCCTTGACTGCGGCGAGCCGGCCGGCCTGGTCGGCGACGGTGGAGTTGATCTCGCCGGAGCCCTCGTAGCGGTCGTAGGAGGAGACCAGCTCGGAGAGCGGGCCGTCCTGGCCGCCGAGGGCGGCGAGGACGTGGAGCGCGGCGAGCATGCCGGTGTCCGCGTTCCAGAAGTCCTTGAAGTAGTAGTGCGCCGAGTGCTCGCCGCCGAAGATGGCGCCGGACCTGGCCATCTCCTCCTTGATGAAGGAGTGGCCGACGCGGGTGCGGACGGGGGTGCCGCCGTGCTCGCGGACGACCTCGGGGACCGACCAGGAGGTGATCAGGTTGTGGATCACCGTGCCGGTGCCGCCGTTGCGGGCCAGCTCCCGGGCCGCGACGAGGGCGGTGACGGCGGACGGGGAGACGCCCTCGCCGCGCTCGTCGACGACGAAGCAGCGGTCGGCGTCACCGTCGAAGGCCAGGCCGAGGTCGGCGCCCTCGGCCTTCACGCGGGCCTGGAGGTCGACGATGTTCTTCGGGTCGAGGGGGTTGGCCTCGTGGTTCGGGAAGGTGCCGTCGAGCTCGAAGTACATCGGTACGAGCTCCAGCGGCAGGCCCTCGAACACGGTCGGGACGGTGTGGCCGCCCATGCCGTTGCCCGCGTCGACGACGACCTTGAGCGGGCGGATGGCGCCGAGGTCGACCAGGGCCTTGAGGTGCTCGGCGTAGCCGGCGAGGGTGTCCTGCTCGGTGATCGTGCCGGGGGCGGTGCCCTCGGCGGCGGCCGGGGCGCCGTGCTCGGACCACCGCTCGACGAGCTCGCGGACGGCCCCGAGGCCGGTGTCCTGGCCGACGGGGGCGGCGCCGGCCCGGCAGAGCTTGATGCCGTTGTAGCGGGCCGGGTTGTGCGAGGCGGTGAACATCGCGCCGGGCAGGTCCAGCGTGCCGGAGGCGTAGTACAGCTGGTCGGTGGAGCACAGCCCGATCAGGGTGACGTCCACGCCGCGGGCGGCGGCGCCGCGGGCGAAGGCCCCGGACAGGGCGGGCGAGGAGGGCCGCATGTCGTGGCCGACGACGATGGCCGTCGCGCCGGTGACCTCGACGAAGGCAGCCCCGAACAGTTCGGCCAGCGACTCGTCCCACTCGTCGGGTACGACACCCCGTACGTCGTACGCCTTGACGATGTTCGAAAGATCTGCGGCCACTGCCTGCCCTCCTGGTGCTGTGCGGTGGAGCAAACCTACCTGCACGGAGAGCGGCTTTTCAGACCATGTGATGTCAGGAGTCGGGCGAACGCAGGACGCGCAGGTGTCCGCGACGCGTCTCACCGGTGCCGTTGCCCGCGCCGCCCTGACCGGTGCCGCCCGCCTGGGCGGCCCGGTCGTGCGGACGGGCCGCTTCGCGGACGGCGTTGGCGAGGGCTTCGAGGTCGTCGCCGCTCGGGCGGGACGGGGCGGACCCGTCCGTCAGGCGCACGACGTCCCAGCCGCGCGGGGCGGTCAGGCGCTCGGAGTGCTCGGCGCACAGGTCGTAGCAGTGGGGTTCCGCGTAGGTGGCGAGCGGGCCGAGGACTGCGGTCGAATCGGCGTAGACGTACGTCAGTGTCGCGACGGCAGGGCGGCCGCACGCGGTGCGCGAACAGCGACGTACAAGGCTCACGACGTTGGACGGTACCGCACTCTTGACCGGGCCGCGACGACTCTCCCCCGGCCCACTCCCCCGTGTCGTGCCCGCGGAGGGGCGCGGCGGGTCCGGAAACGCCCGGGTGACGGGGGGCGCGAGGGCTACGCTGCGGGGGTGACCGACAGTCCTCTGCCCCCCGGCCCGCCCCGCTCCGCCGAACCTCCCGCCGAGCCGCGGCCGCGCCGCCGCGACCGGCACGGGCGGGGGATGCGGGGGCCGCTGGCGCCTCCGCAGGTGCCGCTGTCGGCGAGCCGGGCGGAGCTGTTCGGGGATCTCGTACGGGACTCGGTCGAGCGGCTGGAGCGGCGGTTCCCGCAGCTGGCGGAGGTGGAGTTCGTGGTCGCGGACGTCCCCGGCCCGCCGGGCGGTCCGGACGCCGGCTGGAACGACGAGGCGGTGCCGCTGGGGGCGCTGTCGGAACCGGACGCGCCGGGACGGCCCGCGCGGGTCGTGGTGTTCCGGCGGCCGGTGGAGATCCGGACGAAGAGCCGTGACGAGCGGGCCCTGCTGGTGCACGAGATCGTGGTGGAGCAGGTCGCGGAGCTGCTGGGGCTGTCCCCGGAGACCGTGGACCCGCGGTACGGCCAGGACTGACGGGCCACCGGGGCCGGCCCGGGGCCGCCCGGACCGGCCCCGGGGGCCGTACTCAGTCGGTCAGGACCGTGAGGTCCTCGGTGGCCTTCGGGACCGAGACCGTCGCGTGGTCGTCCGACAGCGGCTGGATCGTGAACATCAAGATCCCCTCGTGCGGCAGTGTCAGCGTGCGGGCCGCGTACACCGGCCCGCCGGAGACGGTCTCGACCGTCAGCGCGTAGGCGCCCTTGGCACCCGCCGGGGCCAGCGACACGGCCTGCGTGGTGCCCGCCTTGACCGTGACCTCCTTCGAGGCCGGCTCACCGGCCTCCGTCCCCGCCGAGGCCGTCACCTTGACCTTCGCGTCCGCGCCGCCCACCGCCGTCAGCGAGAGCAGCGTCGCGTTCTCGTCGGCCCGGTTGTCGGCGACGGTGGCGCGCGCGGCGACCGGCCCGGTCGCCGGTACGAAGCCCAGCTCCTGCTTGGCGCCGGTGCCGCGGACCACGCGCACCGCCGCCACCACCGGTACGGCCTTCTTGCCGTTCGCCGGGGCCAGCACCAGCGAGCCCGCCTCGCCGCGGGTCACGTCCTTGAGGTCGACGCCCGCCGTCATACCGCCCTTGAGGTGCAGCTGCTCGTTGCCCGCCGGGCTGATCGAGCCGTTCGGCCCGGCCAGCTTGACCGTGAGGTCCGCGTCCTCCTCGCCCGGCGCGAAGGCCACCAGCCGTACGGAGGTGGCGTCCGCCGGGATCCCGGGCAGCACCAGCGAGCCCGCCGGGTCGGCGGAGGCCGGCAGCCAGTCGGCGCCCACCCCCTCCTCGCCGACCTGCACGGAGGCGCCGACCCGGCCCGCACGGGTCGTCACATGGGCGGTGACGTCCGCGAGCTGCGCGCCGGGCGCCAGGGAGGCAAGGGAGACGGCCTTGGTGGACTTGGGGTCGATCCGGATGTTCTCGCCGGTGCCGCCCTCGGACTTGACCGCCCCGTCCGGGCCGAACATCTTGATGTCGATCACGGCCGCGGTGTCGTCGGGGTTGGTGAGGTGCACGTAGTCCTCGCGTCCCTTGGCCGTGCTCGCGCCGGGGAACCAGAAGTCGGTGCCGGGCGTGGTGCAGCCGAGGCCGAGGACCCCGCGCGCCCGGCCGACGGTGACCTTCGTGGTCTGCTGCGCGGTCCAGCCGGGGGCCAGGACGCCGTCGGCGACGCCCGTCAGCGCGGGGGCGCCCGCGCCGGAGGCGGTGGCCCCGGCCGGCTTGCCGCGCTCCTTGAGCTCCAGCACCGGCTTGGCCTCCTTGGTCGCGCCGAGGAGGCGGGCCGTGCCCTTGCCGGGGGCGCCGGCCGCACCGGGGGTGATCGCCGTGTACGTGGTCTCCGCGATGTCCGAGGAGCTGGGCGCCGGGCACACCAGCGCGGACCGCTCCACCGGCATCTGCGCCGCGGTCGCGGGCTTGGCATCGGCGGCCGGGGCGGCGGGGGCGGTGAGGTGGCCGACGCCGGTGACGGCCGCCAGGGCCGCGGCCACCGCCGCCAGCGTCAGGGGTGCGCGCTGCTTCACTGCTGGTGGCTCCCGTCGGGACGCGGCTCGTGCTGTCCGTAGGTGTCGTACGGCTGCTCGTACGGCGGGTAGGGGTACGGCTGCTGGTGCGGCGGCTGCTGGGGCTGCTGCGGGTACGCCGGCTGGGCCTCGTAGCCCTGCTGCGGGTACGGGTACTGCTCGTACCCGGGGGCCTGCGCGGGCGCGGGCGCGTACGGCTGCTGCGGGTGCTGGGGCTGCCCGGGCTGCTGCTCGTACGCGTAGCCCTGGTCGCCGTACTCCGGGTACGGGTACGCGTCCTCCCCGTACACCGGCTGCGCGGGGATCTGCGCGTACGGGTCGGCGACCGCGCCCGCGGGCTCCTCGGCCGCGGGCTTCGCGGCGGCCGCGGACTCGGCCTCGGCGCGCAGCCGGCGGGCGCGGCGGCCCTCGCCGGCCTCGCCCGCGGCGGACCGCTCGGCGGCCTCCGCCTCCTCCTCGGGCAGGTCGTCGTCCAGGCGGGCCCGGCGGCCCGGCAGGGCCATCACGAGCAGGACGAGCGCGAGCAGGCCCTGCGCCCAGTGCCAGGCGGTCCGGGTCAGCGCGTCCTCGTGGACGAGGTCGAGGCGGCCGCCCGCGGCGGGCAGTTCGAAGCCCTGGGCCCAGCCGTCGAGGGTCTTGGGCTTGAGGGGCTTGCCGTCGAGGGTGGCCTGCCAGCCGGGGGCCGCCCGGTCGGCGACGCGCAGCACCCGGCCCGCCTCGCCCGCCGGGATCTTGGTGTGGACCTCGACGGGGCCGGACGCGACCGGGATGGGCGCCTCGCCCGGCTTGCCGGGGACGATGACGGCGCGGGCGACCTGGCGGTCCACCCGCCACAGGGCGCTGCCGTCGAGCTGGCTGAGGCGGCTGAGGCCGGGGGTGGCGTCGAGGACCTTGCGCATCTGCTGCGGGGCGCCATCGCGGACCAGGATGTAGCGGATCGCGAACCCGCTGAGCTGGTCGCTCTGGTCGGCGCCGGAGCCGGCGACGAGGCTGGAGACGACCTTGTCGAGCTGGCGGCTGCTGCCGGCCTCGGCGGCGATCTCGGCGTCGCCGAGGCGGCCGCCGGAGCCGCGGACCAGGGTGTACGAGACGGTGGCGGGTGAGGTGCCACCGAGGACGAGGGTGCGGGCCTGGTCGCGGGTGCCGCTCTCCTCGGCGACGAAGGCCGGGACCTGGACCGGGTCGCGCCGCTCCAGCGGGCCGTCGGCGCCGCTGATCATCCAGCCGGCGGCGCCGAGCAGGGGACCCGCGGCGGCGGCGAGCGCGATCAGCGCGGCGAGGGGCTGGCGCCAGCCGAAGCTGCTGGCGGCGACCCGCTCCTTGGCACCCTCGGCGCCGACGACGGCGGCGGCGAGCAGGGCCAGTCCGTAGACGAGGGTGGCGGGTCCGGCCCAGCCGGTGCGGTTGACGACGACGGCCAGCAGCAGCGCGGCGAGGGCGGCGGCCCAGGCGGTGCGGACGGCGAACTGCCGCTCGGCGCGCAGCAGGGCGGCCAGGGCGGCCAGGACGATGCCGATGAGCAGCAGGCCGCCGGCGGTGCGGGGGCCGCCGGGGCTGATGCCGAGGAGGTCCAGGGCGGTGGCCGAGCCGGATCCGTAGGGCAGGCCGGCCTCGTGCAGGAGCCGGCCGGGGTGCGTGAGCAGGCTCAGCGACCAGGGGGCGAGCACCAGGAGCGGGACGGCGAGGGTGGCGAGCAGCCGCAGGCCGTACGCCTTCCAGTCGGCGCGGCGCAAGACCAGCGCGGCAGCGCCGAGGACGGCGGCCAGCGGCCACACGACGGGGGTGAAGGCGGTGGCCAGGGTCAGCAGGAGGGTGTACGTCCACACCGGGCGCCAGCCGGAGCGCTCCTCGCCCGCTCCCGCGGTGCCGAAGCCGAAGGCGGCGACGGCCGAGCGGGCGATGAGCGGGAGCAGGATCGCGAGGACGGCGGTGCCGAGGCGGCCGCCGGCGAGGGCTCCGGTGACGGCGGGCAGGAAGGCGTAGGCGACGGCGGCCCAGGCGCGCAGCAGCCGGGACTCGACGAGCGGCCGGGAGGCGAAGTAGGCGGTGAGCCCGGCGAGCGGGACCGAGCAGACGAGCAGCAGGGTCAGCGCGGCGCTGGAGGAGCCGAACAGGACGGTGGCGAGGGCGCCGAGGACGGCGAGGTAGGGGGGCGCTCCGGCGGTGGAGCCGGTGGCCACGGGCTGCCAGTCGTCGGTGTAGGCGCGCCAGAGGGCGGGTCCGCTGTCGGGGGCGGGCAGCAGGGCGCCGCCCATGAGGGAGCCGCCGCCGAGCAGGGCGCGGCAGGCGATGACGGAGACGAGCAGGAGGAGGGCGAAGAGGACGGGCGCGGGGTTGCGGGCGATCCGCTTGAGGCGCGCGAACTGTTCGATCTCCAGGTAGTCGGCGTCGTCGTCGCCGGGGCCAGATTCGACGGCTCCGCCGTGCCGGCCGACGGCGGCCGTGTCGGTGTCGCGGTCGGCGCCGAAGTACCCGGCGAGCTGTTCGGCGTTGGCCCGCACGCTCGCGCCCGGGGGCGGGAACAGGGGCCGCAGTTCCTTGGCGGGAACGGCGGGGCGGCCTCGCCGGCGGCGGGCGCCGAGGATGCGGCCGGGGCGCAGCAGGGTGGCGAGGAGGCCGGTGATCTCGTCGACGGCCTGGCCGGGGGCCTTGCCGACGAGGTAGGCGAGGGTGCGCAGCACGGTGCCGACGAGCAGGCGCAGCAGGACGTACGGCAGGGCGCGGCCGGAGCTGTTGGCGAGGACCGTGTAGACGGCGCCGGCCTTGTCGACCCGGTGCGGGCTGGAGCTCGTACGTCCGGCGCAGTCGACGGTGCGGCGCTCGCGGGCGGCGGCCTCGGCGTGGCGCAGGACGGCGTCGGGGGCGACGAGGACCTCGTGGCCGGCGCTCTGGGCGCGCCAGCACAGGTCGACGTCGTCGCGCATGAGCGGCAGGCGGCGGTCGAAGCCGCCGAGGGCGTCGTACACGTCGCGGCGTACGAGCATGCCGGCGGTGGAGACGGACAGGACGGGGCGGACCTGGTCGTGCTGGCCCTGGTCCTGTTCGCGGCGGTCGAGGCCGGTCCAGCGGCGGCCGCTGCGGGCGATGGTGACGCCGGCTTCGAGGAGCTGCTTCTTGTCGTACCAGCCGCGCAGCTTGGGGCCGATGACGGCGGCGCCGGGGTTCTCGTCGGCGACGCGGAGCAGTTCGGTGAGGGCGTCGGGCTCGGGGGCGCTGTCGTCGTGGAGCAGCCAGAGCCACTGGACGGGTTCGCCGTGGGGGAGTTCGGGGAGGTCGTACGCGTCGTCGCGCCAGGTGCGGCTGACGGGGTCCCAGCCGCTGGGGCGCTTGAGGTACGGGAGGTCCTCGGGGGTCAGGGTGCCGGCGGAGCGGACGGCCTCGTCGACGGCGGCGCCGAAGCCGGTGCGGCGGGCGAGGTGCAGGACGCGGTCCTCGCCGAGGGCTTCGCCGAGGAGCCGCGCGGAGTCGTCGGCGCTGCCGGTGTCGGCGGCGACGTGGTTCTGCGCGGGGCGTTCCTGGCCGAGGAGGCCGGCGAGCGTCTTGGGCAGCCAGCGGGCGCCGTCGTGGGCGACGAGGACCGCGGTGACGACGTGCCGGGGGAACTCGGGTGTGGCGGCAGCCTGGTGGGAGGCCGTCGACTGGCTGTGCAGGGACATCGCTCTACTGGCCCTCCGGCCTGGGGGTCCCCCCGGACGCGGTCCGTGGGGAGGATCCGGGGTGGTGTGCTCCCGGAGGCTGCTGGACAGCGCCCCACACTAACGGCTGGAAACACAGCGGTCCGCCTCCTGCGGGGAAGGTGCAGGAGGCGGACCGTTTGCTCTGCTCATCGCGCTGTTCCGCGCGATGTTCCGCTCGATGTGCCGCGTGGTGTCCGGCGTACCGCTGCGCGTCGCCGTGCGTGGCGCGGGGTTGCGCTGCGTGCTCAGACGGCGGCCTTTTTCAGCCGTCGGCGTTCGCGCTCGGAGAGGCCTCCCCAGATGCCGAACCGCTCGTCGTTGGCGAGTGCGTACTCAAGGCATTCGGAGCGGACCTCGCAGGCGAGGCAGACCTTCTTGGCCTCGCGGGTGGAGCCGCCCTTCTCGGGAAAGAAGGACTCGGGGTCGGTCTGGGCGCACAGAGCGCGCTCCTGCCATCCGAGCTCTTCGTCCGCCTCCTCGACCAGCAGTTCCTGAAACAGCTCGGTCATGTGCGCCCCTCGCTCTGTCTGTGCGTCCCCGTGGTGTTGTCGTCACTCATCGCTACGTAACGACACGAGTGAAATTACAAGTGGGCCGCTCCCGGGCAGTCAAGCCGAGATCTGCTATTGGGCCCCTTATTCACTCTGCGGAACCAAGCGTATGCAGAAAGTGTTCATATCGCCAAAAATCGTGACACATGCATCGGGTGCCCCACGGGCCCGTGTTCACCCGCAATCGACGTACCGCTTCGCGGTGCGGTTGCGATCAAGCCAAAGAAGCGGCGTAGATCACATTTCGATCACGAGGCGGCGCGTCGGGTTTGGGCCGGGCATGTGGGGCCGTGACACGGTGTGCAGCGCCATCTCCCCTGCATCGGTTTGCACAAACCTTTCTTCCACCACGGCAACCGGATCAGATGAAACTTTTGCGGCCATTCGAGGCATTGGGTTGACAGTCGGGCCCACGACCCGGTCTCCTTGTCCCCATGTCAGTGACCTCGGCCGCCACCCGGACCCCCATTCGTGGGTTCCTGAGTGCTGCCCAGGTTCGCTGTTGCTGTTGCAGCTGTTGATGCCTTCGGAGCTTCGGCTCCCTGAGCTCCGGCCACCCCCACAGCGACCGCCAGCACGACTGACATCCGTCGAGGACTCCCCCACGATGAACAGCACCTCCGTGAGCATCCGCGCCACCGCTCCCGCCCTCGCCCCCGCCGCCCCCCTCGCCGTCGAGAGCGACCTCCAGATCGCCGGCGACATCCTCTCCGTCCAGCACCTCCTCCAGCCCGCCCGCGAACACCCGGCCACCGTCGCCGAGTTCGCCGGCCTCGCCCGCTCCATCGCCGCGAACCGGGCCGAATGGGAGCACCTGGTCGAGTACGACGCCACCACCCGCTGGTACCACCGGCTGCGCACCGGCCCGGGTTACGAGGTCTGGCTGCTCAGCTGGGTCCCCGGCCAGGGCAGCGGCCGCCACGCCCACGGCGCCTCCTCCGGCGTCCTGACCGTCCTCGACGGCGAGCTCACCGAGCACGGCCCGCGCGGAGCGCTCACCCTCGGCGCCGGCGCCCAGCGCGTCTTCGCCCCCGGCTACGCCCACGAGGTCGTCAACGACACCCTCGAAGGCGCCGTCAGCCTGCACGTCTACTTCCCGGGTCTGACCGAGATGCCGATGCACTCCTGCTCCCCGGCGCGCCGGGAACACGTACCCGCCTGACCGGCCCGCCCGTCACCCGGCCGCACCCCTCCGTGGCGGCGATCGACCGGCTGACAGACTGTCCGCATGCGCATTGTTGTTCTGGCCGGCGGTATCGGCGGCGCCCGCTTCCTCCGCGGCCTCAAGGCCGCGGCTCCCGACGCGGACATCACGGTCATCGGCAACACCGGTGACGACATCCACCTGTTCGGGCTGAAGGTGTGCCCCGATCTGGACACGGTGATGTACACCCTCGGCGGTGGCATCAACGAGGACCAGGGCTGGGGCCGCACCGAGGAGTCCTTCACCGTCAAGGAGGAGCTCGCGGCGTACGGGGTCGGACCGTCCTGGTTCGGCCTCGGCGACCGTGACTTCGCCACCCACATCGTCCGTACGCAGATGCTCGGCGCGGGCTACCCGCTGAGCGCCGTCACCGAGGCGCTGTGCGACCGCTGGCAGCCCGGGGTCCGGCTGCTGCCCATGTCCGACGACCGCGTGGAGACGCACGTCGCCGTCACCGACCCCGAGAGCGGCGAACGCCGCGTCATCCACTTCCAGGAGTACTGGGTCCGGCTGCGCGCCTCGCTCGACGCCGAGGCCGTCGTACCCGTGGGCGCCGAACAGGCCAAGCCCGCTCCCGGCGTGCTGGAGGCCCTCGCGGCCGCCGACCTGATCCTCTTCCCGCCGTCCAACCCGGTCGTCTCCGTCGGCACCATCCTCGCCGTGCCCGGCATCCGCGAGGCCGTGGCCGCCGCCGGGGCGCCCGTCATCGGGCTCTCCCCCATCGTCGGGGGCGCACCCGTGCGCGGGATGGCCGACAAGGTGCTCGCCGCCGTCGGGGTCGAGTCCACCGCCGCCGCCGTCGCCCGGCACTACGGGGCCGAACTCCTCGACGGCTGGCTCGTGGACCCGGCCGACGCGGACGCCGTCGCCGAGGTGGAGGCCGCGGGGATCGCCTGCCGCGCCGTGCCGCTGATGATGACCGACGTGGCCGCCACGGCCGAGATGGCGCGGGCCGCGATGGCACTGGCGGAGGCCGCCCGGTGAGCGTGCCCGCCGCCCCGGCCGCCCCCGCGGTTCCCTCGTACGAGGTGCGCGCCGTCGCCGGGATCCCCGAGGTCCGGCCCGGCGACGACCTGGCCGCGCTGATCGCGGCCGCGGAGCCCGGGCTGCGGGACGGGGACGTCCTGCTGGTCACCTCGAAGATCGTCTCGAAGGCGGAGGGCCGGATCGTCCGCGCCGACTCCCGCGAGGAGGCCATAGACGCCGAGACCGTACGGGTCGTCGCCCGCCGCGGCGCCCTGCGGATCGTCGAGAACCGGCAGGGGCTCGTCATGGCCGCGGCCGGCGTCGACGCCTCGAACACCGAGCCGGGCACCGTCCTGCTGCTGCCCGAGGACCCCGACGCCTCGGCCGCCGCGATCCGCGCCGCACTGCGCGAGCTGCTCGGCGTCGACGTCGGCGTCGTCGTGACCGACACCTTCGGGCGCCCCTGGCGCACCGGGCTCACGGACGTGGCGATCGGCTCGGCCGGAGTGCGGGTCCTGGACGACCTGCGCGGCGGCACGGACGACCGGGGCAATCCGCTGAGCGCGACGATCGTGGCCACGGCGGACGAGCTGGCCGCGGCCGGGGACCTGGTCAAGGGCAAGGCGGCCGGGCTGCCGGTGGCCGTCGTGCGCGGGCTGGCCCACGTGCTCGGCGAGGGTTCGGCGGCGGCCGACCTGGTGCGCGCGCCCGCCGACGACATGTTCCGGCTGGGCACCTCGGAGGCGGTACGGGAGGCGGTGACGCAGCGCCGTACCGTACGGGCCTTCACCGACGAGCCGGTGGACCCGGGCGCGGTCCGCCGCGCGGTGGCGGCGGCCGTGACGGCCCCGGCCCCGCACCACACGACGCCGTGGCGGTTCGTCCTGCTGGAGTCGCCGCGGTCCCGGCTGGAGCTGCTGGATGCGATGCGCGACGCATGGGTCGAGGACCTCAGGCGCGACGGCAAGTCCGAGGAGTCCATCGCCAAACGGGTCCGGCGGGGCGACGTGCTGCGCAAGGCCCCGTACCTGGTCGTGCCGTGCATGGTGACGGACGGCGCGCACGACTACGGGCACGCCCGGCGCGACGCGGCGGAGCGGGAGATGTTCGTCGTCGCGATGGGCGCGGGCGTGCAGAACTTCCTGGTCGCGCTGGCCGGGGAGCGGCTGGGCTCGGCATGGGTGTCCTCGACGATGTTCTGCCGGGACGTGGTGCGCAAGGTGCTCGGGCTGCCGCAGGGCTGGGACCCGATGGGGGCCGTGGCGGTGGGCCATGCCGCGGCGGCTCCACCGGAGCGGCCCGCGCGGTCGGCGGAGGGGTTCATCGAGGTCCGGTAGCGGCCCGGGGGCCGTGACCTGCCCTAGAAGCGGGCGATGTCGCTGCGGTACATGCGCGGGGCGCGGCGGGGCGGGGTGCGGCCCGCGAGGAGGATCAGGCGGGCGGCGCGGTGGCGCTGGCCCGCGTACGGGGCGAGCAGCTCCAGCATCCGCTCGTCGTCGGCGTCCCGCTCGCCCGTGAGGGCGTAGCCGATGATGCCCGGCAGGTGGAGGTCGCCGGTGGTGACGGCGTCGGCGGCGCCGTTGCTGCGCTGGAGGGTCTCGGCGGAGGTCCACGGGCCGATTCCGGGAACGGCCTCCAGCCGGGCCGCGGCCCGCGCCGGCTCCATCGCGGCCGCCTCCTCCAGCCGGGCCGCGACGCGGGCGGCGCGCACGATCGTCGACGACCGCTTCATGTCCACCCCGGCCTGGTGCCAGCCCCAGGAGGGGATCATCGCCCAGCCGCGGGCGTCGGGCATCACGTACATCTCCTGCGGGCCGGGGGCGGGCTCCCCGTAGCGGCGCACCAGGCGGCGCCAGGAGCGGTAGGCCTCGTCGGAGGTGACCTTCTGCTCCAGGACGACCGGGATCAGCGATTCGAGGACCAGACCGGTACGGGTCAGGCGCAGCCCGGGGCGGCTGCGGTGGCTGGCGTGCACGAGGCGGTGGCGGGGGACGAAGGCGGCGGGGTCGTCGTCGGCGCCGAGCAGCGCGGGGAGTGCGCCCAGCACCCAGTCGGCGCCCGGGCCCCAGGCCTCCGCCTCGATCGCGCCGTCCGCGGCGCGGGACACGCGCAGGGTGGCGGGGCCCTCGGGGGTGCGGGTGGCGCGCCAGACGGAGCCGTCGGGGGTGGTGCGGAAGGTGGGGTCGGCGGGGCCCCGGCGCAGGGGGCCGAGGGTCAGGCCCAGGTCGAGGGGGGCCTCGGGGTTCCAGCGGAGCCTGCGGGCACCGGCCGCGGCGGGGCCGGGACCCGGGCCCGGGGGCACCTGGGTACGGCCGCCGCGGACGGCGGTGCGGTTGAGGGGGTCGAAGCGGCCGGCCATGCCTTGAGCGTAGCCCGGCCGAGCCGCTCCTCCCCGCGCCCGGCCATGATCCGCCGGACCCCCTGAGGAGTGTCGTCAAAGTGGCGTCGGCCGCCCGCCCGACCGGACGGGACTTTGACGACACGGCCTACGGCCGGCCCTGGAGCTTGGCGGACGTGGTGCGGGTGGGCGGGAGCTGCGCGTAGAGGAGCTTGCCCGGGCATTCCGTGGCGAAGCCGTCGCGGTGGCCCGAGATCACGTTCAGCTTGACGTTGGTGCCCTTCTTGAACCGGTTGCCGCCGCCCGACTTCAGGGTGGTGGTGGCCCGCGGGTCCCGGTTGAACAGGCCCAGCTTCCACGCCGTGAGCTGCGCCACGGCCTTCACCGCGGCCGCCGGCGGCTTGGTGCTCGTGTACGTGCCGAGCACCGCGACGCCCATGCTGTCCGTGTTGAACCCCATGGTGTGCGCGCCGAGCACCGCCTTGGCGACGCCGCCCGCCCGGCCCTCGTACACCGTGCCGCACTTGTCGACGGCGAAGTTGTAGCCGAGGTCGCGCCAGCCGCTGCTGACCACGTGGTAGCGGTACAGGCTGCGCAGCACCGCCGGGGCGTCCTTGCAGGCGTAGTTGTTGCCCGAGGCGGTGTGGTGGACGAAGGCCGCCTTGACCGTGCTCGTGTAGACGAAGCCCGACTCGCGCAGGGATTCGTCCGCGCCCCAGCCCAGCCGCGTGACGATCCGCGGCCGCGGGCCGATGTACGGGCGGGCCGCGGCGGTGAGGCTGCCGTCCGCGGCGACGGCGTCGGCGGTGGTGTCCGCCTTGTCGAGCGCGGTGATCTCCTTCGCGCCGAGCCCGGCCAGCGGGACGTTGGCGGACGAGGACTCCGCCGTCTCCATGGTCATGCCCGGCAGGGCCACCACGTCGCCCTTGTCGTCGCCGTCGGGTTCGTCGGCGGCGCCGGTGGCGCCGTTCTTGGCGTCGACCACCGTCACCGGGTCCGAAGCGCCCGGATCGACGAGTTCGATACGCATGCCCGACGGGAGCCGGGCCCCGGCGCGTGCGCCTCCGGCGCGGGTGGCCGGGGCGCCGGCCTCGGCCTGGACGCGGACCTCGACCCCGTCCGAGTCGCCCACCCAGAGCGGCGCGGTGCTGCCGCGGACGCGGCCGGAGCCGCTCTCCCGGGTGCCGAGGTCGGGGGCGTGTTCGCCGTTGTGGGTCTCGATGTCCTGCCAGTCGGACCAGGTCCCGGTCGCCACCGCGCGGGTGCGGACCTGGACCCGGCCGAACAGTTCGGTGCTCGCGTCGTCCCAGACGACGCCGACCAGCGAGAACCTCTCGACCTCGCGCGGGGCCAGGCCCCGGGTCTCGGGCAGCCGCGGCGAGGTGCTCATGCCGGGGACGCCGGGCGACCGGTCGGCCGCGGACCCCAGGGGGCCGAGCGGCAGCGACTGGGTGGACCCGGCGGGGGCCACGGGGGCGGCGGCCGCGCCCTGCGAAGGCGCGGCCAGGGCCGGAGTGGAGAGCGCGAGCGGCAGGGCCAGGGCGGCGGCCGTCGCGACACCGATCGAGGAAGCAAGGAATCCACGCATGAAAGCGATGCTGAGCACAGTCGGCACGAAGCGCCATCGGAGAACTGACGGTCCGTCCGATCGCTCCCGCGCGTCCCTCGCCCGTACGGAGGAGCCGACGCCCTCCGTACGGGCGAGGGGCCCGCGTAGGCTGGGCCGGGTGAACGCCACTGACCGCACCCCTGCCGACCTGCTGCGATCCGCGCTCGCCGCCGATCCGGGCCGCCCGCTCGTCACGTTCTACGACGACGCCACGGGCGAGCGCGTCGAATTGTCCGTCGCCACCTTCGCCAATTGGGTGGCCAAGACCGCCAATCTGCTCCAGGGCGACCTGGGCGCCGAGCCCGGCGACCGGCTCGCGCTGCTGCTCCCCGCGCACTGGCAGAGCGCCGTGTGGCTGCTCGCCTGCGCCTCCGTCGGGGTCGTCGCCGAAGTGGGCGGGGACCCGGCCGGCGCCGATCTCGTCGTCAGCGGGCCGGACACCCTGGAGGAGGCCGCGGCCTGCTCCGGCGAGCGCGTGGCGCTCGCCCTGCGGCCGCTGGGCGGGCGGTTCCCGCAGCCGCCCGCCGGGTTCGCGGACTACGCGGTGGAAGTACCGGGCCAGGGCGACCGCTTCGCCCCCTTCGTCCCCGTGGACGCGGACGGGCCGGGCCTGGTGGTCGGCGGCGAGGAGCTCTCGTACGCGCAGCTCGTCGACCGCGCCCGCGAGGACGCGGCGAAGCGCGGCCTCACGGCGGGCTCGCGCCTGCTCTCGGGCCTCGGCTACGACACCTGGGACGGCCTCTCGGCGGGCCTGTTCGCCGCCCTGGCGGCGGACGGCTCGGTGGTCCTGTGCCGCAACCTGGACCGCCTCTCCCCGCAAGCCCTGACGAGCCGCGTCGAAACCGAACGCGTCACCCACACCGCCGCGTAGGACGGGCGCCCCGCGGGAGCCGGGTGGTGTGGGTCTCGTCTCCTTCGGGGGCCGGGCGGGTGCTGACGCGGATGGGCTAACTTGGGACCCTCATAGGGCCCGAACCGGGTGGGGAGAAACAATTTTGGAAGCCATCCTGCTGGTCGGGGGCCAGGGGACGCGCCTGCGCCCCGTAACGGTCAACACCCCCAAGCCGATGGTGCGCGCGGCCGGTGTTCCGTTCCTCGCCCACCAGATAGCCAGGGCCGCGGCGGCCGGGGTCACGCACATCGTGATGGCCACCTGCTACCTCGCCGAGGTCTTCGAGCCGTACTTCGGTGACGGCTCCGCCTTCGGCGTCTCGCTCGAATACGTCGTCGAGGACGAGCCCCTCGGCACCGGCGGAGCCATCCGCAACGCCGCGCGGCGGCTGACCGGCGGGCCGGACGAGCCCGTGCTCGTCTTCAACGGGGACATCCTCACGGGCCTGGACATCGCCGGGCTGGTCGACTCCCACCGGGCGGCCGCCGCCGACGTCTCGCTGCACCTGGTGCGGGTCGAGGACCCGCGCGCGTTCGGCCTGGTCCCCACCGACTCCGAGGGGCGGGTGCTGGCCTTCACCGAGAAGCCGCAGACCCCCGAGGAGATCGTCACCGACCAGATCAACGCCGGCTGCTACGTCTTCCGCCGCAGCGTCATCGACTCCATCCCGGCCGGGCGGCCCGTCTCCGTCGAACGCGAGACCTTCCCCGGGCTGCTCGCCTCCGGGGCCCGGCTGCACGGGGTCACCGAGAACACGTACTGGCTGGACCTCGGCAGGCCCGAGTCCTTCGTCCAGGCCTCCGCCGACCTCGTACGCGGAGTCGTCCCCTCCCCGGCCGTCCCGGGCCCGCGCGGCGAGTCCCTGGTGCTGCCGGGCGCCGAGGTGGCCGCCGGCGCGAAGCTGTCCGGGGGCACCGTCGTGGGCGCGGGCGCCCGGATCGGGGCGGGCGCGGTGGTCGAGGGCTCGATCGTGCTCGACGGCGCGGTCATCGCCGCGGACACCCAGGTGCGCGCCAGCCTGATCGGCGTCGGCGCCACCGTGGGCGTGCGGACGGTGCTGGACGGCGCGGTCCTCGGCGACGGGGCCGTCGTCGGCCCGGACAACGAGCTGCGCGCGGGCGCGCGGGTGTGGTGCGGGGCCGAACTGCCCTCCGGCGCCGTCCGGTTCTCCTCCGACCGGTGACGACGTACGACGATGCCGCCGGCCCCTCGGGGTCGGCGGCATCGTCGCGTCCGGTGCGGGCGCCGGCCCGTCTCCGGTCCGCGCGGGGCTAGTTGGAGGTGACGGTGACCTTCTCGTCGTTCTGGATCTGCTTGACGAGCTGCTGCACCTTCGCCTTGTCCCACAGCAGGTTGCCGCCGCGCTCGCCCGCGATCGGCATGTTCATCGACACGCCCTCGCCGCCGCTGATGCCCTTCATCGCGAAGAACATGTCGGCCAGGTCCCACAGGGACATGTCCTTGTCCACGATCAGCGTGTCCAGCCCCGCGCCCAACACCGGGTACAGCTTGAACGGGTTGAGGATCGTCCCCGGCGTCGCCGCCTGGTTGGCCAGCGTCGACAGGAACTTCTGCTGGTTCTTCGTACGGGCCAGGTCCGACTCGGCGAACGCGTACCGGGTCCGGACGAAGGCCAGCGCCTGGCTGCCGTTGAGGGTCTGCTCGCCGGCCTTGAAGTCGGCGCCCGACTTCTCGTCCTTGAAGCCCTTCTCGATGTTCATGTCGACACCGCCGAGCGCGTCCACGATGTTCGCGAACCCGGCGAAACCGATCTCCGCGTAGTGGTCGATGCGCAGGCCCGTGTTGTGCTCCACGGTGCGCACGAGCAGCTCCGGGCCGTCGTCCGCGTACGCCGCGTTGAGCTTGGTGTGCTTGCCCGTGCCCGCGTACTTCTTCCCGGACTCCGAGCCGACGAAGGAGGGGATCTCCACGTCCGAGTCGCGCGGCAGGGAGATCATGGTGTTGCCGCTGGAGCAGGCCGCCAGGATCATCATCGAGTCGGTGCGCTTGCCCTCGGCCGAGCCCGTGTGGAGCTTCTTCTTGTCCTCGTCGGACAGGCCCTCGCGGCTGTCGGAGCCCACGACCAGGTACGTCGTGCAGTCGCCCTCCTTCGGGCGCTCGATGACCTTGGAGAGGTCGACCTCGCGGCGGACCTTGGAGTCGGCCCAGAAGTAGGTGCCGATGGTGGTCGCGAGCAGCGCCGTGACGAGCACGATGGAGCCGACCTTGATCCGCTTGCGCCAGTCCGGGGCCGGCCCCGCGGGCCTGCGCCCCGGCCCGCCGGGACCCTGCGGGCCCCCCGGACCGGTGGGCGAGCCCGGACCGCCCGGACCCGCCGGGGTGCTCTGCGGGCGCCCGTAGACCTGGCCGGTGTTGTAGCCGCTGTCGTAGCCGCCGTACGTGTCGTGGCCCGGGGCCTGCTGCGGGGGTACCCCGTAAGCGGGCGGCTGCCCGGGCCGGGCCGGCGGCTGCGCCGGCCGCTGCGGTCGCTGCTGCGGCGGGACCGGCCGCTGCTGCCGGCGCTGGACGTGCGGCATCCGCCGGGCACCCTCGGGCTGCGCCTGCGCGCTGCCCCGTCCGTACCGGTCGTCGCCGCTGTCGTTGCGCCCCTCGGGCCACTCACTCATGCCGCCTAGGATGCCTGGCCGGACGGGGTGCCCGACAGTCCGGGCCGAGCTTCGTTCCGGTGCTGTTGCAGAGCTGATGCCTGCGCGTCGGCTTTAAGGTGGGCGCATGACAGAGATACCGGGCGCGAACGCCGGCGAACCCCAGGGCAAGCCGATCTCGGCCTCGCGGACCACGCTCAGCCACATCATGACGGCCAACGACACCAACCTGCTCGGCACCGTGCACGGCGGCGTGATCATGAAGCTGGTCGACGACGCGGCCGGCGCCGTCGCCGGGCGCCATTCCGGCGGCCCCGCGGTCACCGCGTCCATGGACGAGATGGCCTTCCTCGCCCCCGTCCGCGTGGGCGACCTCGTCCACGTGAAGGCGCAAGTCAACTGGACCGGCCGCTCCTCCATGGAGATCGGCGTACGGGTCCTGGCCGAGCGGTGGAACGAGTCCACCCCCGCGACCCAGGTCGGCAGCGCCTACCTGGTCTTCACCGCCGTGGACGCCGAGGGCAAGCCGCGCACGGTCCCGCCGGTGCTCCCCGAGACCGACCAGGACCGGCGCCGCAACCAGGAGGCCCAGATCCGCCGCACGCACCGGCTCGCCCGGCGCCGGGCGATCATGGCGCTGCGCGAGGAGCGCGCCGCCCAGGGCTTCGACGACGACTGAGCCCGCCCGGCCTCCGGTCCCCGGGGCCGGAGCTACTTTCCGCAGATCACCTGGTCGCCCGTGACCACCCCGTACTCGCCCTGGGGCGGGTCCTCGGGCCGGACCGGCACGACCTTCCGGTAGTCCGCCCCGGCGATCACCAGCACCGTCCGGCCCTGGCCCGCCACCGCCCGCAGCTCGCTGCCGGGCAGCGCGGCCGACACCGTACGGGCGGAGCGGTCCCAGCGCGGGTCGTACGCGATCACCGTGCGCTTGACGTCACGGCTCGCCCCGTTGCCCGGGGCCCGGGTGGTGTCGAAGCCGGTGGCGCGCAGCGCCGTGTCCACGCGCCCGCCGAGCCCGTCGATCCGGGTGCCGTTCTCCACCCGTACCCGGATCTGCCCCGGCGGCACGTCCACCGGCACCGCTGCGGGCTGCTGCGGCCGGCCGGCGGGCCGGCTGCCCGGTGCGGCGGGGGCCAGCGGCCGGTCCAGGCGCAGCGCCTCGAACAGCTTCGCGGCCTTCGGCTCGTCCCATTTCACCGTCGAGCCGATGCCCTTGACGGGGTACGAGGGGTTCCCGATCGGGACCGAGGCGAACTCCGAGGACGAGGGGGTGAAATCGCGCAGGGCCTGGCCCAGGGCCAGCATCTGCTCCGATCCGAAGCCCCGGTCGGCCCGGACCGAACCCAGGAGGGTGGAGCTGACCTCCTTGAACTTGACCGGGTTCAGCAGCACCCCGCCGCCGGTGGCCTGCTTGATCAGGGCCGCCACGAACTTCTGCTGGCGCTGCATCCGGCCGAGGTCGGCGGCTCCGTCCACGTGGCGCGAGCGCACGTACTGCAGGGCCTGTCCGCCGCTGAGGCGGTGGCTGCCCGGCAGCAGGTCCAGGCCGGTGTTCTGGTCGTGCAGGGCCTTGACGGTGCAGATCTCCACACCGCCCATCGCGTCGACCGTCTTCATGAAGCTGGCGAAGTCGACCTCCAGGTAGTGGTCGATCTTCACCCGGGTCATGCTCTCGACGGTCCGCACGGTCAGCTGCGGTCCGCCCTCCGCGTACGCGGCGTTCAGCTTCACCGGGTGCGGCCCGTGCTGTTTCCCGCTGGACTCGTCGCGGTGCGCGGGCAGCTCGGCGTAGCTGTCGCGGGGCAGGCTGACCACGCTGGCCCGCTCCCGGTCGGCGGAGAGGTGCACCAGCATGACGGTGTCGGTGCAGTGGCAGGGGGCGCCGCCGAGGCGGTACGCGCGCTTGTCCGCGGGGGTGATCTTGTCCCGTCCGTCGGTGCCGACCAGCAGGAAGTTCAGGCCGTGCCCGGCCTGCGGCCGGTTCTTCATGTCCTTGAACGGGTCCACCCGCTCGATCCCGGTGTCCAGGCCGGTCATCACCGCGTGCCCGATCGCCCCGGAGCCCAGCACCGTCACCGCCAGCGCGGCCGCCAGCCGGACCCCCCACCGGGGCCGGGCGTCCCCCCGGCGCCGGGCCGCGGCACCTCCGCGCCGTGCGCGCTGCGGCTGCGGGGGCCGGGCGGGTCGGGTGGGGCGGTGCGGCTGGGGCACGGGGGACACCTCCGCGGGGGCAGCAGGACCTACAGGGACGAGCCGGACACACGGGTGCCGGACCCTTCGGACCGGACACATCGGGCAGATCGTCAGAACAGTAGGCCCATACGATCAGCCGCTGTCCCTACCGATCATGCGGCGCGCACCCGTTTCCCCCGTACGCGGTAACGTGACACCGATACCCGACCTTGAAGGACCACATGCCCGCCCAGCAGCCCGCAGTCTCGGTGATCATGCCGGTGCTCAACGAGGAGCGCCATCTGCGTGACTCCGTCCGTCACATCCTCGGACAGGAGTACGCCGGTGAGATGGAGGTGGTGATCGCACTGGGGCCGTCCGAGGACCGCACCGACGAGATCGCCGCCGAGCTCGTACGCGAGACCGCATCCAGTAGCCGCGTCCGCGTCGTCACCGTTCCGAACCCCTCCGGCCGCACCCCGGCCGCCCTCAACGCCGCCATCAAGGCCTCGCGTCACCCGATCGTGGTACGCGTCGACGGCCACGGCATGTTGTCGCCGAACTACATCGCCACCGCGGTCCGCCTCCTGGAGGAGACCGGCGCGCAGAACGTCGGCGGCATCATGCACGCCGAGGGCGAGAACGCCTGGGAGGACGCGGTCGCCGCCGCGATGACCTCCCGGATCGGCGTCGGCAACGCGGCCTTCCACACCGGGGGCAAGGCCGGCCCGGCCGACACCGTCTACCTGGGTGTCTTCCGCCGCGAGGCGCTGGAGCTGGCGGGCGGCTACAACGAGGAGTTCATCCGCGCCCAGGACTGGGAGCTGAACTTCCGCATCCGCGAGGCCGGCGGGCTGATCTGGTTCTCCCCCGAGCTGAAGGTCCAGTACCGCCCGCGGCCCTCCGTACGGGCGCTCGCCAAGCAGTACAAGGACTACGGCCGCTGGCGCCACGTCGTGGCCCGCTACCACTCGGGCTCGATCAACCTGCGCTACCTCGCCTCGCCGACCGCGCTGTGCGCGATCGCCGCCGGTGTCGTGGTCGGCGCGGCCGTCACCCCGTGGGGCTTCCTGGTCCCGGCCGGCTACCTCGCGGCGATCACCGCGGGCTCGGTCCCGGCCGGCAAGGGCCTCTCGCTGAAGGCGCGGGCGCAGATCCCGGTGGCCCTGGCCACCATGCACATGTCCTGGGGCTTCGGCTTCCTGACCAGCCCGCGCGCGCTCGCGGCCAAGGTCATCGCGAGCCGCCGCCCGGCGGTGCGCCAGGACCTGGCCAGCGAGGTCTGAGCGGGCCGCGTACACACGTACGGACGTACACACGTGAAGGGGCCCGGTGGCGACAGCGCCACCGGGCCCCTTCGTGCATACCGGTCCTACCAGGTGAAGCCCGGCTGGACCGCCATGCACTCCTTGTCGTCGTCGCCGTTGAGCGGACGGGCGGAGTCGGGGGCCTTGGTGGGGGCGGGCGGCGGCGGGGTCGGCGCGTTGCCGCTGCGCCAGTCCTTGCCGACGAACAGCACGATCCCGGTGACCTCGTCGGACTTCTCCACGGCGGTGGCCGGCAGGCCCAGCGCGGTGGCCACGGCCGCCGCGTCACCGGCCTGGCCGGGGGTGGAGAAGCGGACCACGGTGGCGTCCTCGGCCCCGGTCTGCTGGGTGGACTGGGCCTTGGTGAAGCCCTTGCCGACCAGGATCGCGGCGACCTCGTCGGCCCGGCCCTTGACCCGGACCTGGGCGCCGTCCTTGCCGCCGGTGGCGTTGCGCACGGAGACCGCGATCTTCGCCGGGGGCGCGGCCGGGTCGGCCGCGGGCTGGGAGGGCGCGGCGGGGGCGGTGGAGGCGGCCGGCGAGGCCGGGGTGCCGTCCGGGTTCGGGGTACCGGAGCCCTTGCCGTCGAGGGCGATGTCCTCGCGGACCATCCGGAACAGGGCCTCGGCCTCGACCGGCTTGGGCTCGACGCGGCCCTCCTCGCGGGTGCTGTACACCCACGGCATGGTGGTCATGGTGATCCGCCCGGTGGGGACCTTCTTGAGCTCCATGCTGAGGTCGTACAGCTTGTCGATCTTGTTCAGGCCCGGGTCCACGACCATGGCCTTGATCGCCGCCTGCGCCAGGCTGTTGAGCTTCACCGGGTTGCTGAGCTTGGCGTTCTTGCGGAACTCGCGGGCCATCGAGTTCATGTACATGTGCTGGGCGTGGGTGCGGCCGAGGTCGGTGCCGTCCTCGAACCCGTACCGGGTGCGCAGCCACTGGAGGGCCTGCTCGCCCTGGATGGTGCTCGTACCGGCGGGCAGCTTCAGGCCGGAGCCCTTGCCGTCGCGGGTGCGCGACTCCACGTTCTGCTGGACGCAGACCGGCACGCCGCCGATGGCGTCCGCCATCGTCACCACGCCCTTGAAGTCGATCATCATGAAGTGGTCGATCGGGATGCGCGTGAGCTCGGTCCAGGCGGCGACCGTGCAGCCCGGCCCGCCCCGGCCGAGCGACTCGTTGGTCTGCACGAGGCCCTTGCTGGCCTGGTGGACCTTGCCGCCCGGCTCGGTGCACTTCGGCATCATCAGCATCGTGTCGCGGGGCATCGACACGACCGACATGTTGCTGCGGTCCGCCGACAGGTGCAGCAGCATCTGCACGTCCGCGAGGGGCGGCCCGTCGAAGGTGTCCTTGGCGCCGCCGAGGGCCTGGTTGGCCGCGTCGTCACGGGCGTCGGAGCCGATGAGGAGGATGTTCAGCGGGGTCTGGCCGAAGGCGTTGGGCTTGGAACCGCCCAGCTTGTTCTCGCCGAGGTTCAGGACGTCCGTCTTGATGCTGCCGTTGAGGTGGCGGTAGTAGAGGTAGCCGCCCGCCGCCGTCGCGAGTATGAGGAACGACAGGACGGAGGACACCCAGCGCAGCACCCGCCGCCGGCCGCGCCGCTTGGGGACGCCGCCGCCGGACCCCTCTCTCGGTGGGGGGACGGCGCCGGACGCGCCGGATCCACCGCCGGATATCTCACCGGGCTGGGCGGGCGCCCCCTCCCCTCGCACGCTGCTGTGCCTCACACGTCCCCCTCAAGATTCAATTCGTGTCGTGGTGTGCCGGTCGCACCGGCACGGGCCGGCCGCTCGCCTTGCTCGGTCGTGCCCGGCCCGGCCGGCCCGGTCGTGCCCGGCCGGCCGGTTCGGCCTTTCCCCTGTCGGCCTACTTCGCGCAGATCGCCTTGTCCGCCTCGACCCGCTGGATGTCCTCCGGCGCCTTCTGCGGCGCCGTCAGCGAGACCCCCGCCCCCTTGAAGTCGCCGCCGAGCGTCAGCTTCATCGGGGTCTTGGGCGCGGCGTCCGCCGAGCCCATCTTCAGCGCCGTGGCCGGCAGCCCCATCAGGTCGGCCAGCGCCCGGGCCTGGTCGGCCTGGTTGGGCGCGTACTCCAGCTGCGTCGCGTCGAGCTTGGCGGGCGCGTTGCCGCGGTTGCTGGACTTGTTCACGCCCTTGCTGTTCTGCAGCCAGGTCACGGTGGTCGAGGCCGCGCCGCCGGGGCCGCCGCCGTTGTAGACGTCCACCCGTACGTCGCCTGCGGGCGCCCGGTTGCCCTGGAGCAGGGCGTCCGCCTTGCTCTTGGCCTCCGCGTCGGCCGCGTCCTTCGCCGCCTGCTCCTTCTTCTCGACCTCCGTCAGCGAGACGTCGGCCTGGATCATCTTCAGCAGGGGGTCGGCCACCCGCTGGTCGACGACGACGGTCGCCTTCTTGCCTTCGGGCTCGGCCGGGTTGTCGAGCACCGGGAGCGTGGTGAAGGTGATGTTCTTCAGGTCGATGTCCTTCAACTCACCGGCGAGGTTGGTGAGTTTGTCGATGGACCCTATGCCCGAGTCGACGGTCAGCGACTTGGTGGCCGCCTCCGCGAGGGAGAAGAACTTCTTCGGACTGGTCAGCGTCTCCTTCGACTTCATCTCGCGCATCATCGAGCCCAGGAACTGCTGCTGGGTCTTGATCCGGTCGAGGTCGCCGTGGTTGCCGAACGAGTGCCGCGTCCGTACGAAGGCCAGGGCCTGCTCGCCCTGCAGCCGGTGCTCGCCGGCGTCCAGCTTCAGCTTGGAGTCCTTGTCGTCCACCGGCTTCGCGAGGCACACCGGGACGCCGCCGACCGCCGTGCTCAGCACCTTCACCGCGTTGAAGTCGACCATCATGAAGTTGTCGACGGTGACGCCGGTGATCTCCTTCACCGTACGCATGGTGCAGCCCGGGTCGCGGCCCTCCTGGCCGAGGCTCACGTTGAACCGCGTCCCCTTCTGGCCCGGGATGGTCTTGGTCGAACCGTCGGGCTGCTTCGTCGGGCAGGCCGGGATGTTCGTGATCAGGTCGCGGGGGATGGACAGCGCGGTGGCGTTGCTGCGGTCCTTGGCGACGTGGAAGAGGATCGTGGTGTCGGCGTGGCCGACGCTCTCCGCGTCCCCGTAGCCCTCGTTGCCCTCGCCGCTGCGCTTGTCGGTGCCGATGACCAGGATGTTGATGGGCTGGTCCTTCTTGAACCCGCCCGTGCCCGCGTCGCCGACGTCGGTGACGTTGAGGTTGCTGTTCAGGTGGTCGTAGTAGAGGTACGCCCCCACCGAGCCGGCGACCAGCAGGAACGCCAGGGTGCCGCCGGTGACGACCAGGACCTTCTTGCGCCGGCCCCCTCCGCCGCCGCCCTTGCGCGGCCGGCCGCCGCGCCGCCCGGGCGGACCGTCGCCGCGCCGCGGCCCGGGCACCGCCGGAGACGGCGCCTTGGGCGCCTTGGGGGCGCCGGGCGCACCGGTGCGCGCCGAGGACGGTCTGCGGGGGGCGGCGACAGAGGGCGGCTGCTGCGCAGCGGAACGGTCCAGTCGCAGTTCGTAGTTGCCAGTGCGGGGGTTGAGCACCCACTGGTCTGCGGGGTCGATTTCTTCCGCCCGCCCACGGCTTTGCGCATCCACGGTTGCTCGAATCCTCCGTCGGTGCCTCGCGACGCGTCTCCCCCAAGACGCTCGGTCAACGATCCGGCTGCTGGTGCACGGCCTCTCTGGTCTGACCTGGGCACCGGATCGCTCACCTTATCCGCCCCAGTTGACCGCAAACCATGGTGGTGACAAATTCCACTCCCCTTATAACGGGCCAAACCACCCAAGGCCTTCGGTTCGGGCACCGCCTTTTGGGATTGCTTTACCGGCAATCGGCCGCGCCCGCCGTGGTTCCCGTGAAGGTGGGGACGGGAACGGGGGCGGTCGCGGTTCCCTCGGGGGGCGCGGAGGGCTCCGTTTCGCCGTCGCGGGAGCTCTGCGGGGCCTGTTCGGTTTCGGCCGCCGCCGGGCTCGGCGGGGTCACCGTGAGCGGCTTGTCCGTCCGCAGGCGCTCGAAGAGTTGCGCCGCCTCCGGCTGCACCAGCTCGTCCCGGTTCGGGTCGGCGGCGTACGGGCGGCGGGGCACGGTGAGGAACTTGACCTGCTCCGCGGGTATGTCCCGCACGCCCCGTACCAGTTCGTACAGGCCGCGCAGCGAGGCCAGCCCGGGGTCGGTGGTCACCGAGGAGGTGGCGGCGTCCAGCAGCGGGTAGAGGCGGCCCGGGTTCAGCAGCACCCCGTTGCTCTGCACCTTCTTGACCAGCGAGCCGAGGAACTGCTGCTGGCGCTCCATCCGTTCGGTGTCGCTGCCGTTGCCGAGGCTGTAGCGGGCGCGGACGAACCCGAGGGCCTGCTCGCCGTGCAGGGTCTGCCGGCCGGCCGGGAGCTTGAGCTTCGCCTCGGAGTCCTTCATCGGCTGCTTGAGGCAGATCTCCACCCCGCCGACCGCGTCGACCATCTTCTTGAACCCGCCGAAATCGACCACCATGTGGTGGTCGATCCGGATTCCGGTGAGTTTCTCCACCGTACGGATCGTGCAGGCGGCCCCGCCCCACTCGTAGGCCCAGTTGAACTGGGCGAGCCGCTCGGCGGTGCGGCTGCCGTCGGCCGTCAGGCAGGCGGGGATCGGCGTCATCAGGTCCCGGGGTATCGAGACCGCCGTCGCGCTCCTGCGGTCCGCGGGCAGGTGCAGCAGGATCGCGGTGTCCGAGCGCTCGGTGCCGCGGTCCCGGCCGTAGCGGGCGTTCTCCTTGCCGGAGCGCGAGTCCGAGCCGATGAGCAGGATGTTCTGCGAGCCGCCCACGGAGTGGGTGGGGCGCTCGCGCTCGTAGCGCTCCAGCTCGGCGGCGGCCGAGGTGTCCTCGGTGATGTTCCCGTCGAGCTTGCGGTAGATCCACCAGCCGACCGCCGCCCCGCACAGGACCAGCAGGGCCAGCCCGAGGGCGATCCAGCGCAGCAGACGGCGCCGACGGCCGCGCGGAGGCTTCGAGGAGCCTCCGGCGGCTTCGGGGCCGCCCGGTATGCCTGCGCTGTCCGTCACTGGCGTTCCGTCCCCTCACCTCACGCGTGCGGGCCGTACGACCGAAACCACGGCCCCAGCCGATCGTGCCCCGCCCCCACCCCGGCGGCCCGGGGGCGGGCCCCTGTCTAGACCCATCCGGGTGACAGATCGCACGCGCCGCCCGCCCACCGCACGCGAACGGCCCCCGGCACACGCCGGGGGCCGTTCGTCGCGGTGCGGGCCGCTACGGGAGGTTGCGGGCCATGACGATCCGCTGGACCTGGTTCGTGCCCTCGTAGATCTGGGTGATCTTGGCGTCGCGCATCATGCGCTCCACCGGGTAGTCGCGGGTGTAGCCGTAGCCGCCGAGGAGCTGGACGGCGTCCGTGGTGACCTCCATGGCGATGTCGGAGGCGAAGCACTTGGCCGCCGCGCCGAGGTACGTCAGGTCGGCGTCACCGCGCTCGGAGGCGGCTGCGGCCTGGTAGGTCAGGGCGCGGGCGGCCGAGACCTTCATGGCCATGTCGGCGAGCATGAACTGCACGCCCTGGAAGTCGCCGATCGGCTTGCCGAACTGCTTGCGCTCCTGGACGTAGCCCTTGGCGTAGTCCAGGGCGCCCTGGGCGATGCCGAGCGCCTGGGCCGCGATGGTGATGCGGGTGTGGTCCAGGGTCTTCATCGCGGTGGCGAATCCGGTGCCCTCGGCGCCGATCATGCGGTCGGCCGGGATCCGCACGTTGTCGAGGTAGACCTCGCGGGTCGGGGAGCCCTTGATGCCGAGCTTCTTCTCCGGGGCGCCGAAGGAGACGCCCTCGTCGGACTTCTCCACGACGAAGGCCGAGATGCCCTTCGAGCGCTTCTCCGGGTCCGTCACGGCCATGACCGTGTAGTACTCGGAGACGCCCGCGTTGGTGATCCAGCGCTTGACGCCGTTGAGCACCCAGAAGTCACCGTCGCGCACCGCGCGGGTCTTCATGCCGGCCGCGTCCGAGCCCGCGTCGGGCTCGGAGAGGCAGTACGAGAACATGCCGTCGCCCTTGGCCAGCGGGCCGAGGTACTTCTTCTTCAGGTCCTCGGAGCCGGAGAGGATCACCGGGAGCGAACCGAGCTTGTTCACGGCCGGGATCAGGGAGGACGACGCGCAGACGCGGGCCACTTCCTCGATCACGATCACGGTGGCCAGCGCGTCCGCGCCCGCGCCGCCGTAGGTCTCCGGGACGTGGACGGCGTGCAGGTCGTTGGCGACGAGCGCGTCGTGCGCCTCCTGCGGGAAGCGGGCCTCCTCGTCGACCGCGGCGGCGAACGGCAGGATCTTCGCCTCGGCGAGCGAGCGGACGGACTCGCGGAGCATGTCGTGCTCCTCGGCCGGGCGGTACAGGTCGAAGTCGGCAGAACCCGCCAAGACTCTCACTCCCCAAGTGTGATGCGTGATGCTAACTACCGTTAAGTAACCCAAATCTTAGTGTCCGGCGTCCCGGCAGCGATATGTACGGAGTACGTGAGCTGCGTGACAGCCGGGTCTCCTGGGGAACGTCCCCCCTGAGCGGCCCGACTATGCTCAGTGGCCGCAAACGGCCCCGCACCTCTGGAGCACCCATGGCCCCCCTCAGGATCACTGTGATCGGCACCGGCTACCTCGGCGCCACCCACGCCGCGGCGATGGCGGAGCTGGGCTTCGAGGTGCTCGGGCTGGACGTGGTGTCGGAGAAGATCGAGATGCTGTCCGCGGGCCGGGTGCCGATGTACGAGCCCGGGCTGGAGGAGCTCCTCGCCGCGCACGTCGAGGGCCTGCCGGGCTCCACCGGGCGGCTGCGCTTCACGCAGTCCTGGGAGGAGGTCGGCGCCTTCGGTGACGTCCACTTCGTCTGCGTCAACACCCCGCAGAAGCACGGCGAGTACGCCTGCGACATGAGTTACGTCGACTCCGCGATCGAGTCCCTCGCCCCGCACCTGACCCGCCCGGTCCTGGTCGTCGGCAAGTCCACCGTGCCGGTGGGCTCGGCGGAGCGGCTCGCCGCGAAGCTGGCCGAGCTGGCCCCCGCGGGCGACGAGGTCGAGCTGGCGTGGAACCCGGAGTTCCTGCGCGAGGGCTTCGCCGTGCAGGACACCCTGCACCCCGACCGGATCGTGATCGGCGTCCACGGCGAGCGCGGCGAGAAGGTACTGCGCGAGGTGTACGGCACGCCGATGGCGGAGGGCAGCCCGCTGGTGGTGACCGACTTCCCGACCGCCGAGCTCGTCAAGACCGCCGCCAACTCCTTCCTCGCCACCAAGATCTCGTTCATCAACGCGATGGCGGAGGTCTGCGAGGCGGCCGGCGGCGACGTGGTCAAGCTGGCCGAGGCCATCGGCCACGACGACCGCATCGGCAAGAAGTTCCTGCGCGCCGGCATCGGTTTCGGCGGCGGCTGCCTGCCCAAGGACATCCGGGCCTTCATGGCGCGCGCCGGCGAGCTCGGCGCGGACCAGGCGCTGACCTTCCTGCGCGAGGTCGACTCGATCAACATGCGCCGCCGCGGCCACATGGTCGAGCTGGCCCGCGAGGCCGTGGGCGGGTCCTTCCTCGGCAAGCGGGTCGCGGTGCTCGGCGCCACCTTCAAGCCGGACTCCGACGACGTCCGCGACTCCCCCGCGCTGAACGTGGCCGGGCAGATCCACCTCCAGGGCGGCCAGGTCACCGTCTACGACCCGAAGGGCATGGACAACGCCCGCCGCGTCTTCCCGACGCTCGGGTACGCGGACTCGGCGCTGGAGGCGGCCCGCGGCGCGGAGGTCGTCCTGCACCTCACCGAGTGGCGCGAGTTCCGCGACCTCGACCCGGTGGCGCTGGGCGCGGTCGTCACCGACCGGCTGATCCTCGACGGCCGCAACGCCCTGGACACCGACCGCTGGCGCGCGGCCGGCTGGACCTACCGCGCGATGGGCCGCCCGCGCGCCTGAGCGCCGGATGCCGGGCGGGGCTCCGGGCTCCGAGCCGGGCTCCGGGCCGGGCTCCGGGCCGGGCTCCGAGCGGGGCTCCGGGCCGGGCCTGAGCTCATGCCGGTCTGCGGTGCTGGGCGGCGCGGGCCGTGAACTCGGCGTCGCGCAGCACACGCTGGGCGTTGCCCCAGGTCAGCAGGGCCAGGTCGGTTTCCGACCAGCCCCGCTCCAGCAGTTCCGCGACGAGCCGCGGATAGCCCGAGGGGTCGGTCAGGCCCGCCGGCCGGGGGACGCCCGGCTCGGTGCCGAAGGTGGCTCCGAGACCGACGCAGTCCGGGCCCGCCACGGCCCGTACGTGTTCCACGTGGTCGGCGACCGCGTGGAGGGAGTCGCCGGTCTGCGCCGCGTCGAACGTGACCATCGCCAGCCCCTGCGCGGCCCGCAGGGCCAGCAGCACCTCGTCCGTGACGTTCCCCGGATGCGGCTTCAGCGCCGCCGCGGCGGTGTGCGAGACGATCACCGGGGCCTTGGAGGCCCCCGCGAGCTGACAGGCCACCTCCGGCGTGCAGCCGGTCAGGTCCACCAGCATCGACAGGCGGTTCATCTCCTTGACCACCTCGTGGCCGAAGGGGGTCAGTTCGTCCCGGGCCCAGGGCGCTCCCGCGGGCGCGAGGATCCGTACGCCCAGCGCGTGGAAGGCGCGCAGCGCGCCCAGCGAATCGGTCAGCGTACGGCCGGTGACGGGGCCCAGGAACGAGGCGATACGGCCCCGGTTGCGGGCGTCGGCCATGTCGTCGGCGGTCAGCGCGAGGCACAGGCCGTCGGGGTAGCGGCGCATCAGGGCCAGCGCGACGTCGATCTGGTCGAGGGTGTCGGACAGCACCTGGTCGGGGGCCGCGGCCTCCTGCGGCAGCAGCAGCGACCAGAACTGGGCGCCGACCCCGCCGGCGCGCAGCCGCGGGATGTCGGTGTCGACACCGCTGTCGGGGGTGTCGATGTCGTGGTACGGGCTCTGGCGCAGCGTCCAGACGAGGGTGTTGTGCCCGTCCGTGACGGGATGTACGGACAGCAGCGCGACGGCCCGCTCCAGGGCGCTGCCCGCCGCCGGGGCGGACGTGTCCTCGGCACCGGCGGTGCCGGGTCCCGCGGGGACCGGGTCGGCGGTGTACGCGGTGTACGCGGTGGGCGCCGCGTAGTCGGTGTGCGGTTCATCCTGCAGGTCGGCCATGGCGTTCGGCTCCGGTCTCGGCGGCAGCAGGGAGAGAGATGCTGCCACGGTGACACGCGGGGCGGCCGGGCCGCCCGGCGGATGTGGCGTTCGGGTGTCGCCCGCGGGTCACACCCGAACGCCGGACCCGGCCGGTGGGGCCCCCGCCGCTAGAGCACCGCGTTGGAGGGGCCTCGGGACGCCGAGAGCTCGCGCGCCACCGCCTCCGCGTCGCGCAGCGCCCGTACGGCGTTGGACCAGGTCAGCTTGGCCAGGTCGGCCCGCGACCAGCCGCGCGCGAGCAGCTCCGCGATCAGGTTCGGGTAGCCCGCCACGTCGTCCAGCCCGGTGGGGGTGAAGGCCGTGCCGTCGTAGTCGCCGCCGATGCCGATGTGGTCGACGCCGGCCACCTCGCGCATGTGGTCCAGGTGGTCGGCGACCGTGGCGGCCGTGGCCACCGGGCGCGGGCGCCCGGCCTCGAAGGCCCGGTGCAGGGCCATCGCCTCGGGGGTGGTGTCGAGGTGGTGGAAGCCGTGCGCGCGCAGGTTCTCGTCCGCGGCCAGGGTCCACTCGACGGCTGCCGGGAGGATGAACTTCGGTACGAACGTGGCCATCGCGACGCCGCCGTTGGCGGCCAGCCGCTCCAGTACGTCGTCCGGGACGTTGCGCGGGTGCTCGCAGACCGCCAGCGAGGAGGAGTGCGAGAAGATCACCGGTGCGGCGGAGACGTCGAGCGCGTCGCGCATCGTGGTCGCGGCGACGTGCGAGAGGTCGACGAGCATGCCGATGCGGTTCATCTCGCGGACGACCTCGCGGCCGAAGTCGCTCAGACCGCCGTGGCGCGGCTCGTCGGTCGCCGAGTCCGCCCAGTCGATGGTGTCGTTGTGCGTGAGCGTCATGTACCGCACGCCCAGGCGGTGCAGGGCGCGCAGCGTGGCGAGCGAGTTGTTGATGGAGTGGCCGCCCTCGGCGCCCATCAGCGAGGCGATCCGGCCCTCGGCCCGGGCCGCCTCCATGTCGTCGGCCGTCAGCGCCCGTACCAGGTCGGCCGGGTAACGGTCGATCAGCTGGGCGACGGCGTCGATCTGCTCCAGGGTGGCGCTGACCGCCGTGTCGCCCGCGTAGTCGGAGCGTACGTACACCGACCAGAACTGCGCGCCGACGCCGCCGGCCCGCAGCCGCGGGATGTCGGTGTGCAGGTGGTCGCGCTGGTCGTCGGCGAGGTCGCGCTGCGCCAGGTCGTAGCGCACCTGCTGGCGCAGCGCCCACGGCAGGTCGTTGTGACCGTCGACGACCGGGTGCTCGGCGAGCAGCTCCCGCGCCTCGCCCAGGCGCTGCGCGGCGCTCACTTGCCGAATCCGAAGGAGTCGGCGCCCGCGACCTTCGTCCGCAGCCGCTTGCCCTTCTCGGTGGCCTGGTCGTTCAGCTCCTGCTGGAACTCCTTCATGCGGGCGAGCAGCTCCGGGTCGTGGGCGGCCAGCATCCGTACGGCCAGCAGCCCGGCGTTGCGCGCTCCCGCGACGGAGACGGTGGCGACGGGAACCCCGGCGGGCATCTGGACGATCGACAGCAGGGAGTCCATGCCGTCGAGGTACTTCAGGGGCACCGGTACGCCGATGACCGGCAGCGGGGTGACGGAGGCGAGCATGCCGGGGAGGTGGGCGGCGCCGCCGGCCCCCGCGATGATCGCCTTGAGGCCGCGCCCGGCGGCCCGCTCCCCGTACGCGACCATCTCGCGCGGCATCCGGTGCGCCGAGACCACGTCGACCTCGTAGGGGATCTCGAACTCGTCGAGGGCCTGGGCGGCGGCCTCCATGACGGGCCAGTCGGAGTCCGAGCCCATGACGATGCCGATGACGGGACCTGCGGTGGAGGTGCTCATGCGGTGATCGTTCCCCTGAGGTAGCCGGCTGCGTGGCGTGCGCGTTCCAGCACATCGTCCAGGTCGTCGCCGTAGGTGTTGACGTGACCGACCTTGCGGCCGTGCTTCACGTCCTTGCCGTACATGTGGATCTTGAGCTGCGGGTCGTGGGCCATGCAGTGCAGGTACGCCGCGTACATGTCGGGGTAGTCCCCGCCGAGCACGTTCGCCATGACCGTCCAGCGGGCCCGCGGGCGCGGGTCGCCCAGGGGGAGGTCCAGGACCGCCCGTACGTGGTTGGCGAACTGGGAGGTGATCGCGCCGTCCTGGGTCCAGTGACCGCTGTTGTGGGGGCGCATCGCCAGCTCGTTGACGAGGATCCGGCCGTCCGTGGTCTCGAACAGCTCCACGGCCAGGTGGCCGGTCACGCCCAGCTCCTTGGCGATGCGCAGGGCGAGGGCCTGGGCCTCGCCCGCGAGGGCCTCGGAGAGGTTCGGGGCGGGGGCGATCACCGTGTCGCACACGCCGTCGACCTGGATGGACTCGACCACCGGATAGGCCACCGCCTGGCCGTGCGGGGAGCGGACGATGTTGGCCGCGAGCTCGCGGGCGAAGTCGACCTTCTCCTCCGCGAGGACCGGCACGCCCGCCTTGAACGGGGCCTCGGCGTCCTCGGGAGTGCGGACGAACCACACGCCCTTGCCGTCGTAGCCGCCGCGCACGGTCTTGAGGATGACCGGGAAGCCGCCCACCTCGGCCGCGAAGGCCGCCGCGTCCGCCGGATCGCTGACGATCCGGTGGCGGGGGCTCGGGGCGCCGATCTCGTCGAGCTTCGCGCGCATCACCCCCTTGTCGGCGGCGTGCATCAACGCGTCGGGCCCCGGGCGGACGGCGATGCCGTCCGCTTCCAGGGCCCGCAGGTGCTCGATGGGCACGTGCTCGTGGTCGAAGGTGATCACGTCGCAGCCGCGCGCGAAGGCGCGCAACGTCTCCAGGTCGCGATAGTCGCCGATGACGACATCGCTCACGACCTGGGCCGCCGAGTCCTGCGGGGTGTCACTGAGGAGCTTGAATCTGATGCCGAGGGGGATGCCCGCCTCGTGGGTCATGCGGGCGAGCTGACCGCCGCCGACCATGCCGACTACCGGGAACGTCACCTCTCCAGGGTATCCGCCGGTATTCCGCCATCCGGACGTGACCCTGGCCCGTTCTGGTCGACGCGCGTAGCATTCGCGCCCCGTGTGCCGTGCCGTGTGCCGTGCGTCGCACGGTGTGCGAAGGCACAGACGGGCCTGCGGGGCGACACTTAGCATGGGCGGGTTGACCGAAGGCGGCAGACGCCTCCACGGACGCCCCCGAGCGGGGCGGTGACGACAGGACTGATCCATCACATGAGCACGCCGCAGCAGGGTTCCGCGCTCGAACGCGTACGGGGCCTCGCCCGCGAGGTCGCGAAGTTCGGGGCCGTCGGCGGCGTCGGTGTGCTCGTCAACCTCGGAGTCTTCAACCTGATCCGCCACACCACCGACCTCCAGGTGGTCCGGGCCAGCGTCATAGCCACCGTCGTGGCCATCATCACGAACTACCTGGGCTTCCGGTACTTCACCTACCGTGACCGCGCCCGCGCCGGCGGCTCCCGCGAGCTGCCGCTGTTCGTGGCCTTCAGCGTGATCGGCCTGGTGATCGAGAACGGCGTGCTGTACACCGCCACCTACGGGTTCGGCTGGGACGGCCCGCTCGCCACGAACGTGTTCAAGTTCATCGGCATCGGCACCGCCACCGTCTTCCGCTTCTGGTCGTACCGGACCTGGGTCTTCAAGGCCCTGCCGGAGCCGCGGCCGGAGCCCGTCGAGGTCGCGGCCGTGGTCTCCTCGCCGCGCGGCGACGCCGCCGGCACGACCGGCACCACCCGGGCCCCCGAGCACGCCGCCAAGTAGCGCATCGCCCGCGCGCCACCTGCGCGTGACTCGCGCGCCGGCCCGCTCAGCGCACCGTCTGCTCCGGCGCCGGCCGCTCCGGGGCCGTCCGGCTCAGGAACAGCGCGAACACGGGCGGCTGCGTCTGCAGCAGCTCCAGGCGCCCCCCGTCGGCCTCCGCGAGGTCCCGGGCCACCGCCAGGCCGATCCCGGTGGAATTGCGCCCGCTGATCGCCCGCTCGAAGATCCGGTTGCCCAGGTCCGGCGGGACCCCCGGCCCCTCGTCCGTGACCTCCAGCACCGCCTGGTTACCGATCACCCGGGTACGCAGCGCGACGGTGCCGCCGCCGTGCATCAGCGCGTTCTCCACGAGCGTCGCCAGCACCTGCGAGACCGCGCCCGGGGTGCCGACGGCCCGCATGCCCGTCTTCCCGGAGCGCACGATGGCCCGCCCGGCGCTGCGGTAGGCGGGCCGCCACTCCTCCACCTGCTGTTTGACGACCTCGTCCAGGTCGAAGGGGACCGCCGAGCCCGTCCGCGGGTCCCGCGAGTTCGTCAGCAGCCGCTCGACCACGTCCGTGAGCCGCTCCACCTGGGTCAGGGCGATCGTCGCCTCTTCCCGTACGGTCTCCAGGTCGTCGGTGACCGTGATCTCCTCCAGCCGCATCGACAGGGCCGTGAGCGGGGTGCGCAGCTGGTGGGAGGCGTCCGCGGCCAGCCGCCGCTCGGCGGTCAGCATCCGCGCGATCCGCTCCGCGCTGGAGTCCAGTACGTCCGCGACCCGGTCCAGCTCGGGGACCCCGTACCGCTTGTGCCGCGGCCGCGGGTCGCCCGACCCCAGCCGCTCGGCCGTCTCGGCCAGGTCCGTGAGCGGCGAGGCCAGCCGGTTGGCCTGCCGTACGGCGAGCAGTACGGCCGCCACGACGGCGAGCAGCGCCACCGCTCCGACCACGGCCAGGGTCCGCCCGACCTCCCGGGTCACCGTGGAGCGGGACTCCTCGACGACGACGGTCTCGCCCTGCTCGCCCTTGGCGGTGCCGCGGATGACGCTGTCGGGGATCTTGTCGCCGACCTCCACGGGCGGCTGCCCGGGGACGGTGATGCGGGCGTACCCGCCCATGTCGAGCTGTTCGGCGAGGGCGTGGGCGTCGATGGGCTTGCGCTCCAGGACGCTCGACTCGACCATGCCGACCAGCCGCAGCGCCTCGGACTCGATGCGGTCCTGGGCGCTGCTGGTGATCGTCCGGGTCTCCACGATCACCAGGGAGACCCCGAACACGGCGATGACGACGAGCACCACGGCGAGCGTGGAGTTGATCAGGCGGCGGCGCATGGTCCCGGGAGGCCGCTCAGCTCTTCTCGAAGCGGAAGCCGACCCCGCGGACCGTGGCGATGTAGCGCGGGTTGGCGGCGTCGTCGCCGAGCTTCTTGCGCAGCCAGGAGATGTGCATGTCCAGGGTCTTGGTGGAGGACCACCAGGTGGTGTCCCAGACCTCGCGCATCAGCTGGTCGCGGGTGACGACCCGGCCGGCGTCGCGGACCAGGACCCGCAGCAGGTCGAACTCCTTGGCCGTGAGCTGGAGCTCCTCCTCGCCCATCCACGCGCGGTGCGACTCGACGTCGATCCGCACGCCGTGGGTCGCGGGGGCCTGGGTGGCCTCGTTGGCCCCGCGCCGCAGCAGGGCCCGGACCCGGGCCAGCAGTTCGGCGAGGCGGAAGGGCTTGGTCACGTAGTCGTCGGCGCCGGCGTCCAGGCCGACGACCGTGTCGACCTCGTCCGCGCGGGCGGTGAGTACGAGGATGGGGAAGCCGTGGCCCTCGGCGCGCAGCCGGCGGGCGACTTCGAGGCCGTCCATGCCCGGCAGGCCCAGATCCAGGACGACGAGGTCGACGCCGCCCTGAAGTCCCGCGTCCAGGGCCGTGGGGCCGTCCTCGCGGACCTCGACCTCGTACCCCTCCCGGCGCAGGGCGCGGGCCAGGGGCTCCGAGATGGAAGCGTCGTCCTCGGCGAGCAGTACACGCGTCATGTGGGTGATGGTAGTCCGCGGCGGGTGTGCGCAGGGGCGTGCCCGGGGACCCCTTCCGATCTGGGCTCATGAACTACTAACGGCCTTCGAATACGATCAAACGGTTCCCCGGAATCCTGTGATCCATATCTCAAGTCCTTCCATATGCCGCAGTGTCCTGTCGTATGGTGGCGAGACGCCTGATGCACTACCCAGGGGACCTTTGTGCCGAAAAGCGAGCCGAGGACCTCAAATTCTGCTCTGGTCGGTTTCAACCGGCCCAGATGACAGTGAATGACCTGTGGGCCGGGCCCCTCGCGCGAAGGTGCGCGACGGGGCGTGGATCCCGGTTACGGATGTTCCCTGCCCCCCTCCTCAAGGACGGGGGCAGACCCCTGGGCGTGGGGTGGGACACCCGTCGCCGGTGCCGGCCACCCCCCACCGGGCGCTGTTCCGCTCACGAAGCGAAGCGTCCCGAGCAAGCAAGGATCGACCATGGCTTCCAGCCTGACGAAGGATCCGGCGGCGACTCCTGCCGACGAGAAGACCTTCTTCGGACACCCCCGTGGCCTGGCCACTCTCTTCATGACCGAGATGTGGGAGCGGTTCAGCTTCTACGGCATGAAGGCCCTCCTCCTCGTCTACCTGCTCTCCGGTGGCCCGGATGCCAAGAAGGGCAGCCTGGCCGGCGGCATCGGGATGGACGAGGGCACGGCGATCACCGTGTTCTCCATCTACGTCTCCATGGTCTACCTGCTCGCGCTGCCCGGCGGATGGCTCGGCGACCGCGTCTGGGGCCCCCGCAAGACGGTGACGATCGCGGCCGTGACGATCATGTCCGGTCACATCATCCTCGCCCTGCCGGGCGGCGCGACGTTCTTCGTCGGCCTGGCCCTCGTGGCCCTCGGCTCGGGTCTGCTCAAGGCCAACATCTCCACGATGGTCGGCCAGCTGTACAAGGACGCGAACGACCCGCGTCGTGACGGCGGCTTCACCATCTTCTACATGGGCATCAACGCCGGTGCCTTCTTCGCGCCGCTGATCATCGGCACCGTCGGCCAGAAGGTCAACTGGCACCTCGGCTTCGCGCTCGCCGCGGTCGGCATGGGCATCGGCCTCGTCGCCTTCCTGCTGGGCACCAAAAACCTGAACCCGGTCAGCTCGGTCGTCCCGAAGCCGCTGTCGGCCGAGGAGCGCACCTCCTGGATCCGCAAGATCGTCGCCGTGCTCGCCGCCGTCGCGGTGTTCTACACCGCCGTGGGCATGTCCGGCATGTTCACCAAGGCGTGGGCGACCATCCCGCTGACCCTGATCGGTCTGATCGTTCCGGCCGGCGTGCTGATCCGCATCAAGCGGGACAAGGACCTCAACCGCGACGAGCAGTCGAAGATGACCGGCTACATCTGGTTCTTCGTCGCCGCGGCCGTCTTCTGGATGATCTACGACCAGGGTGCCTCGACCGTCCAGTCCTTCGGTGAGACCAAGGCCTCCGGGGCGCTGCTCGGCTTCGAGTTCCCCTCGTCCTGGTACCAGTCCCTGAACCCGGTCTTCATCATGGCCCTGGCCCCGGTCTTCGCCTGGATCTGGGTGTGGCTGAACCGCAAGGGCAGCGAGCCGTCCACGGTCGGCAAGTTCGCCGCGGGCCTGTTCTTCGTCGGCGTGTCGTTCTTCTTCTTCCTGGTCCCGATCGGTCTGGCCGCGAACGGCCAGGCGGTGAGCCCGATGTGGCTCGTCGGCATCTACCTGATCCAGACCGTCGGCGAGCTCTGCCTCTCCCCGGTCGGCCTGTCGGTCACCACGAAGATGGCACCGGCCAAGTACGCCTCGCAGATGATGGGCGTGTGGTTCCTCGCGGTCACCGCGGGCGACTCCATCACCAGCCTGCTGTCCGACCCGGCCGTCTTCGGCATCGACCTCAACGGCACCTCCGCGGTGGCCATCGAGGCCACCCTGGCCGTCCTGGCCGCGGCCGCGGTGTTCATGTACCGCAAGAAGGTCAAGACGCTCATGGGCGACGTGCGCTGACGCACCACCCGCGCGCGGGGCGGCTCGGCACACCGGAAGGTGTGCCGAGCCGCCCCTTTTGTTTCCCCCGAAGGGGTGAGTGCCCCGGCGGACGTCAGTTGCCGCGCGTCTCCGACGCGAATCCGACCAGGAACGATTTGAATCCGCAGCCGACCTTGGCGGGCGATCCCGTCTTCGCCCACGCACTGCGGTAGGTGCGGCGCACCACGTGCTCGCGGACCCCCTGCACGGTGTCGCAGGTGATGACCGCGCGGTGCCTGGCGCCGGAAGGGAAGCCGCCCGTGCAGCGGGAGGTGGCGTTCGGCCGCCCGAAGCCGTCCATGTCGGCCGTGGTCCTGCACTTCCCGCTGTGGTGCGCGGCCGACGCGGAAGGCGTACCGAGAGCCCCCAGCACGCAGAGGGCGACGAGCCCGACCGCGGCGTACTTGAATGTCATGTTTCTTCCCCGCTGTCCCTGTGGACCGGACGTATCGATCGACTCCCGGAGCCTGGCACGAAAAGGGCCGCGCGCCCTTCCTGGGGGGAGGGGCGCGCGGCGGGGGGAGCGGCCGGTCAGCGGGGGCCGCGCAGGCGGCGCCATGGCGTGAACGTGAAGACCGCGCCCCCGAGCAGGATCACCGTGCCGGCGACCAGGGCGAGGGCCTTGATGCCGCCCTCGTCCTCGGCGCCCGTCTCGGCGAGGCCGCCCGAGGCGGAGGTGGAGCCGGTGGTGGCCGGTGAGCCGGAACCGCCCTCCTGGGCGGTGGTGTCGAGCTCCAGCGAGACGCCGCTGCTGGCCGCCTTGCAGGGCACGTTGATCGGCGTGGCGCCCGGGGCCATCGTGACGTCGATCGTCAGCTGGTCCGGGCTCAGCGTGACCTTGCCGGTCTTGCCGGGCTTGTAGCTGCCGGTCATGTCGCTGAGGCTGACCGGGGCCTTGTCCGGGATCGGCTCGGCGTTGGCCGGTCCGGAGACCTTGACCATGCCGCTGTCGGCGCCGCCGAGCTTGATGTTCATCGAGGGCTTGAGGGCGCCCGCGGGCAGGGCCATCGGGCTGGCCATGGCGCCCTTGGCGGTCTTGACGGTCAGGTCGTAGCTGCCGCCGTTCTTCTTGGCGTTGATCGTGACCGGGGTCTTGATGCCGCCGGGGACGACCGGCCCGCAGTCGAAGGCGACCTCGACGGGCTTGCCGGGGAAGTCGGTCTGGCCGCCACCGCCACCGGCGGTGCTCCCGGCGGTGGTCCCAGCGGTGGTGCCGGAGGTCGTACCGCTGGTCGTCCCGGACGTGGTGCCGCTGGTCGTACCGGCGGTGGTGCCGGAGGTCGTGCCGCTGGTCGTGCCGGACGTCGTACCGGAGGTCGTGCCGCCGCTGGTGCCGGCCGACACGTCGATGGTGGCGCCGACGCCCACGGCACCGGTGGGTGCGCACTTGGTGACGAACGTGCCGAAGGAGAAGGTGACCGCGACGTCGTACTTGCCGGGGGTCAGCGTGATCTTGCCCGCCTTGGTGAGCTTCAGCTTCCCCTTCATCGTCGACATCTGCATGGGCGCCTTCTTGGGGATCGGCGGGTTCTTCTTCTCCCCGACGACCTTCAGCTCGCCGCCCCCGCCGCCCACCGTGATCCAGCCGGTGGGCTGGACCGAGTCCTGCGGGATGTCCATCAGGTCCGTGTTGTTCGAGGCCGGCTTGACGGTCTCCCAGGACACCTCGACCTCGTCCCCGACCTTCGCCGACGCCGGGGCGCTGACCTTGGCGGTGGTCTCGCCCTCCACCGGGTCGCCGCCGCCCGCCGGCGGCACGCACTTGACGTTGAACTTGGTCTCGGCCGCCTGGGCGGGGCTCGCCCCGATCGCGATGCCGGCGCCGCCGAGCAGCAGCGCGATCACGGCCGCGCTCACCCTCCGTTGGGTCTTCACAAAGGTCCTTTCGTCGTCGGACTGTTCTCAGACGGTGCGGACGCCTGTGGTACGTGTGGGTCACTCGGCCCCGGCGCGCTGTCCGGGGTGAACCACGGCAGTACCGCCGTGGTGGCTTGGGGGGAGACCGGCGCGGCCCCCTGGGCGGCCTCCTGCTCCGGGAACGGCGCCTTCGCGCCTCGGTGGCGGCCACCGCCCGGCGCCGCCGAACGCGGCCGGACCCTGTCCACGACGGCCATGCCGATACGGAAGACTCCGGCCGGGATCACCAGCAGGAGCAGGCCCCAGAACAGCAGCACCCCGTACGGGCGGTCCACGCCCCAGGGCTGCGTGGCCACCACCGTGTCCCCGTACTTGAGGGAGACGGTGTAGTCCCCGTGCGCCCCCGCCGCCAGGCTGACGCCCAGCCGGACCTCCGCCTTGCCGCCCGGTGGGATCGTGCCCTTCCACCGGGCCTCGTCCCACTGCGGCGCGAACACCCCGTGGGCGGTGCCGAGCTGGAAGACGGGGTCCTTGACCGGGGCCGAGCCGAGGTTGCCGACGGTGACCGTGAACGTGCGGGCGGGCGGGGCCCCGAACCAGGTCAGCACCCCGTCCTCGCCCTCCAGCCGGACCCCGCTGAGCATGGCCAGGCGCGCCGAGCCGGACTCGGCGGGCAGCTCGGCCACCGGGTGGTCGGTGATCTTCAGCGGGGCGGCGACGGTGGCCTGGTCCCCGCCCACGGAGGTCACGTTGACGACGCAGGGGCAGGGTTTGGGCGGCGCCGCCACGGCCAGCTGGGCGGCGAAGCGGCCGTCGTCGCCGACCGAGACCGCGGCCCCGTCGGCGTTGGCGCAGCTGTTGGTGCCGCCGATCATGTTCTGCCCGCAGACCAGCAGCATCACCAGGGTCTTGGCCTGCCAGCCGGTACCGGTGACGGTGATCTCGGTGCCCTTGGCGGCCTCCTGGAGCGAGAGCGCCACGGCGGGCTTGCCGTCGGCGGCGCGGGCCGCCGGGGCCGGGAACAGGACCAGGGCGCACAGCGCCAGCCCCGTCGCCAGGCACGCCACGACCGCGGCGCCGACCGCTCCGGCTGCCGTCCCGCCGACCCTTGCGCTCACCTGGATGCTCCCGTCAGCTCGTGTTCCGGTGCCCGCTTCCCCCCGGGTACGGGCTCCTCGTCCGCCGGTCCCCCGCCGCGGGTCCGCCGCCTGCGTACGAGGAGAAGCGCGGCCAGGGCGACCCCGCCGAGGCCGAGCAGCCCGGCGCCGGTCCGGGCCGCGATCCCCCAGGGGACGAACCACGCCGAGGTGCTCGCGGTGGCCGGGGCCGCGCCGGGGGCGGTGACCGTGAGGGTCAGGTCGACGTCGTCGAGGACCGGGGCCCCGGGCCAGGGCTCGGTCAGCGACACCCGCTGGCCGGGCAGCAGTTCCATGGGCAGGGCGCGGGCGGTACGGCCCGGGACCTCGCCGAAGAGCCCCTCGGCGCGCAGCGCCAGTTCGGGGACGAGGGCCACGTTGCCCCGGTTGACCAGGGTGTACGCGACGACCGCGCGGGCGCCCTCGCCGCGTACGGAGACGTCCTCGACCGTGAGGGCGGCCAGCGTCGGGCCCGCGACGCGCAGGTGGACCCGTACGCCCGCCTCGCGGCCGTCCTCGGCTGCGATCACGGCGGCCGGGTGGTCGCCGGGCGGGGAGGCGGGCGGGAGGGTGACGGTGAAGGGGACCACCGCGCGGGTGCGGGGCGGGATCCGCACGGTGGTGGCCGTCCCGAAGCTGATCCAGGAGCCGGCGCCCCGGCCCGTGCCGCCGCGCCCCTGCGCCGCCGGGGGCTCCGCCGGGCGTACGGCGAGGGCGCCGTCGGCCGTGTTGTAGGCGTCGGCCCCGCGCAGGGTGACGGTGCGCTCGCGGTCGGAGCTGTTGGTCAGGGCCAGCCGGTCCTCCAGGACGGTGCCGGCGGGGCCCGAGAGGTAGAAGTACGGGCGGGCCGGGCCGGCGCTGCCCGCGGCGGGCTCGGCGGTCCAGCCGGGCTCGTCGGCGTGGGCGGCGGTGGCGGCGGCGGTGGCGGGGGTGGCGGCGGCGGTGCCGACCGCGGCCCCGAGCAACAGGGCCGCGGTGAGCAGGGCGGTGAGCGGGCGCCGGCCGGCGGGGAGCGCGGGGGTGTGGAGCACGGGCATGGCCGGGGGCGCTCCGTTCAGGACCGGGCCCGCTGGCCGCGCCGGGTCAGCCAGAGCACGCCGGCGGCGCCGGTGAGGAACACGGTGGCGCCGAGGGTGCCGAGGGCGAGCGCGGAGTCGGTGGGTCCGGTCTGCGGGAGGGTGTCCTCCTCAGCGCCGCCGGAGCCCCCGGACGATCCGGCGCCCGTCACGTCCAGCTCCAGGGAGGGCTTGGGGCTGTTGCCGGGGGTGCAGGTGGTGGTGGTCCCCAGCGCCTTGATGGTGAGCACGCCCGCGGTGAAGGTGACCTTGCCGCTCTTCTTGGGGGTGTAGGTGCCCGAGAGGTCGGTGATCTTGATGGGGGTGTTGGCGGGCACGGCCTCGGGATTGGACGCTCCCGAGACCGGCACGGACGCCTTCTCCGCGCCGCCGACGAGGACGACGGCGCTGGGGCTCATGGCGCCCTTGCCGAGTTCGACGGGGCTGGAGGAGACGCCCTTCTGGAAGGACATCGTCAGCTTGTACCCGCCGCCTTCCTTGACGGCCTTGATGTCGATGGGCGAGACCGCCGACTTGTCCCCGATGGGGGTCTTGCAGTCGTACGCGACGTCGACGACGTCGGCGTGGGCCGCGGGGGCGGCCAGCAGGACCGCCGCCGCGCCCAGCGCGGAGGCCAGCGCGAGCGCGGTGGAGCGTTTCCGGTCGGACACCTTCGTCTTCCCCTCGGGCCACGGGTTCCTGACCGCCAGTTTCCTGACGGCACATCAGATCGGTGGCTCAAGGTACGCCCGGGGCCTTACGGAGGGAAGACAAAGGACAGGCCCGGATCGACCGTTCGTCAGTGCGCGCGAACGCCCTTCTGCCAGACCGCCGAAACCAGCGGAACGCCCGGCCGGTAGGCCAGGTGGACGTGGCTCGGCGCCTCCAGGAGCGCCAGGTCGGCGCGGGCCCCGGGGGCGATCCGGCCGATGTCGGTGCGCCGCAGGGCGCGGGCGCCGCCGGCGGTGGCCGCCCAGAGCGCCTCGTCCGGGGTCATCCCCATGTCGCGTACGGCGAGGGCGATGCAGAAGGGCATAGAGCTCGTGTACGAGGAGCCGGGGTTGCAGTCCGTGGACAGCGCGACGGTGGCGCCCGCGTCGATCAGGCGGCGGGCGTCGGGCCACTGGGCGCGGGTGGAGAACTCGGCGCCGGGCAGCAGCGTGGCGACGGTGGTGTCCGCGGCTTGGGCGAGGGCGTCGACGTCGGAGTCGGTGAGGTGGGTGCAGTGGTCGGCGGAGGCGGCCTCCAGCTCCACGGCGAGCTGCACACCGGGCCCGTAGGAGAGCTGGTTGGCGTGGACGCGCGGGATCAGGCCGGCGGCGGCGCCGGCGGTGAGGATCGCGCGGGCCTGGTCGCCGTCGAAGGCGCCCTTCTCGCAGAACACGTCGACCCAGCGGGCGTACGGGGCGCAGGCCGTCAGCATCTCGCCGGTGACGAGGGCGACGTAGCCGGCCGGGTCCTCGGCGTAGTCGGGGGAGACGATGTGCGCGCCGAGGTAGGTGACCTCCTCGGTGTGCGCGGCGGCGATGCGCAGCGCGCGGGCCTCGTCCTCGACGGTGAGGCCGTAGCCGGACTTGGTCTCGAAGGTGGTGGTGCCCTGGCGGCGGGCCTCGTCGAGGTGGCGGACGAGATTGGCTTCGAGCTCGGCGTCGGTGGCGGCGCGGGTGGCGGCCACCGTGGTCCGGATGCCGCCGGCGGAGTAGCTCCGCCCGGACATGCGGGCGTTGAACTCGGCGGTGCGGTCACCGGCGAAGACGAGGTGGGAGTGGGAGTCGACGAAGCCCGGGATGACGGCGCGGCCGTGCGCGTCGAAGGCGGAGTCGGCCGCCGGGGCCTGGCCGGCGGGGCCGACCCAGGCGATGGTCCCGCCGTCGATGACGACGGCCGCGTTCTCGATCAGGCCGAGGGGTGACCCGTCGCCGGGGGCGGGGTCGTTGGTGACGAGGCTGCCGATGTTGGTGACGAGCGTGGTGGTCATGGTTCCCTTCGGGTTCGTTCTCCCGGGGCGTCAGCCGCGGACGGCTGCGATGGACTCGGCCAGGGCGGACGGGACGTCCGGGACCAGCGTGTGGGCGCCGTCGCGGACGATGTGGCGGCCTGCGACCACCGTGTGGCGGACGTCGGCGGCGGACGCCGCGAAGACGGCCGTCTCCGCGCCCAGCCGCGACAGCGGGCCTGCCGTACGGACGGAGTCCAGGGCGATCGTGGTGAAGTCCGCGAGCGCCCCCGCCTCCAGGCGGCCCGCGTCCGGCAGCCCGAGGGCGGCGTGGCCGTCCTCGGTGGCGGCGGTGAGCAGCGAGTTCGCCGTCCAGTGCCCGCGGGTGCGGCTGCGCAGCCGCTCGTTGAGCTCCATCGCGCGGGCCTCCTCCAGGAGGTCGATCACCGCGTGGCTGTCGCTGCCGAGCGAGAGCGGGCTGCCCGCGTGCTGGAGGCGGGTCGCCGGGCCGATGCCGTCCGCGAGGTCGCGTTCGGTGGTGGGGCACATGCACGTGCCGGTGGTCGTCCCGCCCAGCAGGGCGATGTCCCCGTCCGTCAGGTGCGTGTTGTGGACGCCGACGGTCCGGGGACCGAGAACCCCGTGGTCGGCCAGCAGCTGGGTCGGGGTGCGCCCGTGCGCGGCCTGGCAGGCCTCGTTCTCGGCCGTCTGCTCCGAGAGGTGGACGTGCAGCGGGGCATGCCGCTCCTCGGCCCAGCGGGCGACGGTGCCCAGCTGCCCGGCCGGTACGGCGCGCACGGAGTGGATCGCGGCCCCGATCCGCGCGTGCTCGCGCGGCTTGAGGGCCGAGACCCGCTCCGCCCAGGCCTCGGCCGTGCCGTCGGAGAACCGCAGCTGATGGCGGTTGGGGGCCTGGCCGAAGCCGGAGGAGAGGTACGCCGTGTCCAGCAGCGTGATCCGGATGCCCGCCGCGGCGGCCGCCTCGATCAGCGCCTCGCCCATCGCGTTGGGGTCGGCGTAGGGGGCGCCGCCCGGCGCGTGGTGCACGTAGTGGAACTCGCCGACGTTGGTGATGCCGGCCAGCGCCATCTCCGCGTACACGGCGCGCGCGAGCGCGAAGTACGTGTCGGGGGTGAGGTTCTGGGCGACCTGGTACATGAACTCGCGCCAGGTCCAGAAGGTCCCGGAGCCCACCTGCACCAGCGAGCGCAGCGCCCGGTGGAAGGCGTGGGAGTGCGCGTTGGCCAGCCCGGGCAGGGTCAGGCCCCGCAGCACCTCGGCCCCCGGCGGCGGGGCCTCGACCCCGGTCCGCAGGTCCGCGATCCGCCCGTCGGCGCCCCCCGCGGCACAGTCGCCGCCGGACACGGTCAGGGCCACGCCCGGCTCCACGTGCGTGCCGAGCCAGGCGTGTTCCAACCAGTACGTCTTCACCGGCAGGCCAGTCCTTCCAGTACGTCGGCCAGCGCGAGGACACCGGCCACGCAGTCGTCCTCGGCGGCGAACTCCCGCGGGGAGTGGGAGACCCCGGTCGGGTTCCGTACGAACAGCATCGCGGTCGGGACGGCGGCGGAGAGGATTCCGGCGTCGTGTCCCGCCCCCGTGCCGAGGACGGGGACGGAGCCGCCGAGGATCCGGTCCATCTCGTCGCGCAGCGCGTGCTCGAACTCGACGACCGGGGTGAAGGACTCCCGTACGACGGCCAGATCGATGCCGTCCTGGTCGGCACGCTCGCGGGCGGCCTTCTCGATGGCGGTGACCACGGTGTCCAGCGTCGCCTGGTCGGCGGCGCGGGAGTCGAGCCAGCCGCGCACCAGCGAGGGGATGGCGTTGACCCCGTTCGGCTCGACGGCGATCTTGCCGAAGGTCGCGACGGCGCCGGCGAGGGCCGCCTCGGTACGGGCGGCCAGCACGGTCGACGCGTACGTGAGCATCGGGTCGCGGCGGTCCACGAGGCGGGTGGTCCCGGCGTGGTTGGCCTCGCCGCGGAAGTCGAACCTCCAGCGGCCGTGCGGCCAGATCGCGGACGCGATGCCGACGCGGTCGCCGGAGAGGTCCAGCGCCCGGCCCTGCTCGACGTGCAGCTCGACGAACGCGCCGATGCGGGCGAGGCGCTGCGGGTCGGCGCCGATGGCCGAGGGGTCGTACCCGGCGGCCTCCATGGCCTGCGGCAGGCTGATCCCGTCGGCGTCGCGCAGCTCGTACGCCTTCTCCTTGGTCAGCTGTCCGGCGGTCAGCCGGGAGCCGACGCAGGCGAGGCCGAAGCGGGCCCCTTCCTCGTCACCGAAGTTGGTGATGGCCAGTGGCCTGGCGAACTCCGCGCCCCTCCTGCGGAGTTCGTCCAGGGCCGCGAAGGAGGACACCACGCCGAGGGGGCCGTCGAAGGCGCCGCCGTCGGGCACGGAGTCCAGGTGGGAGCCGGTGACGACGGCGTCACCGGCGAGCGGGTCGCCGAGCCAGGCCCACTGGTTGCCGTTGCGGTCGGTCTCGTACGTGAGGCCGCGGGCCTCGGCCTGGGCCTGGAACCAGGTCCGGCAGTCGGCGTCGGCGCCGGTCCACGCGTAGCGCCGGTAGCCGCCGGACTCGGCGTGGCGGCCGATGGGGGCGAGCTCGTTCCACATCGTGTGGAACGAGGCCGCCCCGGCGGGGTTGTCGCTCACGCGTCGTCGCCCTCGCGCATGGGGACGCGGACGCCGCGCTCGTCCGCCACCGTCTCGGCGATGTCGTAGCCCGCGTCGACGTGGCGGATGACGCCCATGCCGGGGTCGTTGGTGAGCACGCGGCGGATCTTCTCGCCCGCCAGCTTGGTGCCGTCGGCGACGGTGACCTGGCCCGCGTGGATCGAGCGGCCCATGCCGACGCCGCCGCCGTGGTGGATGGAGACCCAGGAGGCGCCGGAGGCCACGTTGACCATGGCGTTGAGCAGCGGCCAGTCGGCGATCGCGTCGGAGCCGTCGAGCATGGCCTCGGTCTCGCGGTACGGGGAGGCGACCGAGCCGCAGTCCAGGTGGTCGCGGCCGATGGCCAGCGGGGCGGCGAGGGTGCCGTCGGCCACCATCTCGTTGAAGCGCTCGCCCGCCTTGTCGCGCTCGCCGTAGCCGAGCCAGCAGATGCGCGCCGGCAGGCCCTGGAAGTGGACGCGCTCGCCGGCCATCTTGATCCAGCGGTGCAGGGACTCGTTCTCGGGGAAGAGCTCCAGCATCGCCTTGTCGGTCTTGTGGATGTCCGAGGCCTCGCCGGACAGGGCGGCCCAGCGGAAGGGGCCCTTGCCCTCGCAGAAGAGGGGGCGGATGTAGGCCGGGACGAAGCCGGGGAAGGCGAACGCGCGGTCGTAGCCGGCCAGCTGGGCCTCGCCGCGGATGGAGTTGCCGTAGTCGAAGACCTCGGCGCCGGCGTCCATGAAGCCGACCATGGCCTCGACGTGCTTGGCCATGGACTCGCGGGCGCGGGTGGTGAACCCGGCCGGGTCCTTGGCCGCGTACGCCGCCATGTCGTCGAAGTCGACTCCGACGGGCAGGTACGCGAGCGGGTCGTGGGCGGAGGTCTGGTCCGTCACGATGTCGATCGGGGCGCCCTCGGCGAGCATCTGCGGGAGCAGCTCGGCGGCGTTGCCCAGGAGGCCGATGGAGAGCGGCTTGCGGGCGTCGCGGGCCTCGGTGGCCAGCTGGAGGGCGTGGCGGAGGTTGTCGGCCTTGACGTCCAGGTAGCGGTGCTCGATGCGGCGCTCGATGGCGCGCGGGTCGACGTCGATGCAGATCGCGACGCCGTCGTTCATCGTCACGGCCAGGGGCTGGGCGCCGCCCATGCCACCGAGTCCGGCGGTGAGGGTGATGGTGCCGGCCAGGGTGCCGTTGAACTTCTTGGCGGCGACGGCCGCGAAGGTCTCGTACGTGCCCTGGAGGATGCCCTGGGTGCCGATGTAGATCCAGGAGCCGGCGGTCATCTGGCCGTACATGGTCAGGCCGAGGGACTCCAGGCGGCGGAACTCCTCCCAGTTGGCCCAGTCGCCGACGAGGTTGGAGTTGGCGAGCAGGACGCGCGGCGCCCACTCGTGGGTCTGCATCACGCCGACCGGGCGGCCCGACTGGACGAGCATCGTCTCGTCCTGCTTGAGGGTGCGCAGGGTGCGCACCATCGCGTCGTAGGAGCGCCAGTCGCGGGCCGCCTTGCCGGTGCCTCCGTAGACGACGAGCTTGTCGGGGTGCTCGGCGACCTCGGGGTCGAGGTTGTTCTGGAGCATCCGGAGGGCGGCTTCCTGCTGCCATCCCAGGGTGCTGAGCTCGGTGCCTCGCGCAGCACGTACGGGGCGGGGTCCTGACATGGCGGTGCCTCCTCCGGTGTTGGGCAATCTATTCACATCCTGGCTCCCTGAATAGATTCAGTCAACAGCTGCGGGCCGACCCGCCGGATGATTGGCTGGCGGACATGGCTGCCGAGATGCACACACAGCGCGCCGCCGCGCGCCGGGACCTGGCCGTACGGGCCGCGGTGGAGCAGGGCCTGGTGGGCGGGACAGACGAGGCGCCGCCGCTGGTCTGCCTGCTGGACACGGCCGGGATCCGGGCCTCCGCCGCCGCCCTGAAGGATGCCTTCGAGGCCGCGCTGGCGCCCGGCACCCCCGCCTTGCACGCCTTCGCGGTGAAGGCCTGCCCGCTGGTGCCGGTGCTGCGGCTGCTGGCGGAGGCCGGGATCGGCTGCGAGGTGGCCGGCCCCGGCGAGCTGGCGCTGGCCCGGGCGGCCGGGGTACCGGCCGCCCGGACCGTGCTGGACTCCCCCGCCAAGACGGCGGCCGAGCTGCGCGAGGCCCTGGCGCTGGGCGTCGCCGTCAACGCCGACAACCTCCAGGAACTGGAACGGCTCGACGCCCTGGTCGGCGCGGGACCGGTCCGGTCCCCGATCGGCGTGCGGATCAACCCCCAGACCGGGGCCGGCACCATCGGCGCCCTGTCCACGGCCACGGCGACCTCGAAGTTCGGCGTCGCCCTGCGCGACCCCGGAGCCCGTGACCGGCTGGTCCGCGCCTACCTCGACCGCCCGTGGCTGACCCGGCTGCACGTCCACTCGGGCTCCCAGGGCGTCCCCCTCCCCCTGATCGCGCAAGGGGTGCGGGACCTCCACGACCTCGCCGAGGAGATCAACGCGGCGGCCGGCCGGCGCCAGGTCGACACCCTCGACATCGGGGGCGGCCTGCCCGTGAACTTCGCCTCGGACGAGCGGGCGCCGACGTACGCGCAGTACGTCGGCGCGCTGCGCGAGGCGGTGCCCGCGCTCTTCGACGGCGGGTACGGGCTGGTGACGGAGTTCGGCCGGTCGCTGCTGGCCAAGCACGGGCTGGTGCTGGCCCGGGTCGAGTACACCAAGAGCACGGGGGCCCGGCCGATCGCGCTCACCCACGCGGGGGTGCAGCTGGCGACCCGGACGGTCTACGCCCCGGCCCAGTGGCCGCTGCGGATCCTGCCGTACGACGCCAAGGGGGCCCCGAAGGACGGCGACCCGGTGGCCCAGGACGTGGCCGGTCCGGCCTGCTTCGCGGGGGACCTCCTGGCGACGGCCCGGGAGCTGCCGCCGCTGGCCCCGGGCGACCTGATCGGCGTCCCGGACACCGGCGCGTACTTCTTCACCGCCCACTACGGCTACAACAGCCTCCCGCGCCCGGCGGTGCACGGCTTCACGGTCACCCCGGAGGGCGGGGTCCGCTTCGCGGAGGTCCGCCCCGCCCAGTCCCTCGCGGAGATCGTCGCCGAATCCGGCGGCCCCCTGCGCGACGCGCTGCTGTAGCCCGGGGGCCGGGGGTCCGGGGCCCGGGGGTCACTCCACGAACAGGCCCCGCGCCGCCGCCCGGGCGTCGAAGGCCTCCAGGCGGGCCTGGGCGTCGGGGAGGGCGTCGGCCATCGCCTCCAGGAGGACCCGGCCCAGCAGCATCGGCGCGCAGGCCGTGTCGAAGGCGAGGCCCGTGCCGACCGGCGCCGGGATCAGCAGGTCCGAGGAGCGGGCCACCGGAGCGAAGGCCGAATCGGCGACCGTCACCACCTTCAGCCCCGCCTCGCGCGCGTGGTCCAGCGCCTCCGCCACCTCCCGCGGATGACGCGGCAGCGCGAAGCACAACAGGGCCGAGGCCCCCGCCCCCGCCGCCGCGTCGATCCGGTCGGCGAGCATCGAGCCGCCCTCGTCGAGCAGCCGTACGTCCGGATGCACCTTGGCGGCGAAGTACGCGAACCCGCGCGCCTGCGAGGACGCGGCGCGCAGTCCCAGTACGGGCAGCGGACGGGACCCGGCCAGCACCCGGCCCGCCTCCTCGACCGGCGAAGGATCGGCGAGCATCGCCGACAGCTGCCGCAGGTTCTCGATCTCGCCCTGGACGGCCTGCTGGTACTCGTTGTACGCGTCCTCCTGCGCGGCGGCCGCGGCGCGCTCGGCGGGAGCCACCTCGCGCAGGTGCCGGCGCAGCGCCGGATAGCCGTCGAAGCCGAGCGCCACCGCGAAGCGGGTCACGGACGGCTGGCTCACCCCGGCCAGGTCGGCGAGCTCGACGCTCGACAGGAACGGCACGTCGGCCGCCCCGCGCACCATGCAGTGGGCGATCCGCCGCTGGGTGGGCGTCAGCCGGTGCCCCTCGAACAGCTTCTGCAGCCGCGCTGCCGGGCTGTCGCTCATCCCGACCCCTCCGTCCCCGTGAATATTCAGTCATCGAGCACTCTGCATGCGCTTATGCAGCACGGCAAGCCGCGGACCGCTCCGCGAGACGTGCCGGGCGGGGATACGGGGGCTAACCCCAGTGTCCGGGCCGCCGGCCGTTCCTACGCTGGGCGCATGGAGTCCCAGGAGCTGAAGAAGGAACTCGACGCGACGTTGGACGCCCGGCGCGAGCTGGGGCCGGACTACGAGGCCGCGCTCGTGGACTCCTTCGTGGAGAAGGTCGACACCCAGGTCCGGCGCAGGCTGGCCGAGGAGCGCCTGGCCGCCGCCCGCGGCGGCCCGGCCGGCCGGCCGGCCCCGCTGGACGGCGGTTTCGGCGAGCGCTTCGGCTTCGCCGTCGTCACGCTGGTCCTCGCGATCCCGCTGTCGGCGATCGGCGCCGCGCAGGCGGGGCTCAGCGGCCTGCTGGTCGCCTGGGCGGGCGTACTCGGCGTGAACTTCATCCACGCGAGGAAGCACCTGCGCCTGCGCCTGCGCGACAAGGCCGAGTGACGCACCGGACCACAAGGGTGTGCGCGGGGACCGCCGCACCCTCGCGTCGGAGCGAGGGGCGGGACGACGGCGGTCCCCGCGAAGGACACGGGCCGGGTCAGGGCCGTCCGCGTCCGTGGCGTTCACGCGGTCCGGGAGCCGCTCCGGAAGTACGCCAACGCCGTTCGGTGGTGCCGGCCGGGAGCTTCGCGCGTTCCCTGCCGACAACCACCACTGTGCCGGAGCCGTGTTAAGCCGGTGCTGCCGCCACATGACGGGCCCGTACCGTTTGTGCGACGGCCCGGCACGGCGTCATCGCGCCACGGCTCCCCGGCACTTCGCGGCTACTTCGCGCCCTTGGCGAGGAACGCCAGCAGGTCCTGACGGCTCACCACGCCGGTCGGCTTGCCCTCGACCAGCACGATCGCCGCGTCCGCCTCGCCCAGTACGGACATCAGCTCCGAGACCGGCTCGCCCGAACCGACCTGCGGCAGCGGCCGGCTCATGTGCTTCTCCAGTGGGTCGGACAGCGAGGCCTGCTTGGCGAACAGCGCCGCCAGCAGCTCCTTCTCCACGACCGAGCCGATGACCTCGGCGGCCATCACGTCCGGGTGGCCCGCGCCGGGCTTGACGATCGGCATCTGCGAGACGCCGTACTCGCGCAGCACGTCGATGGCCTCGCCCACGGTCTCCTCGGGGTGCATGTGGACGAGGGAGGGGATGCCGCCCTCCTTGTCGTTCAGCACGTCGCCGATGCGGGCCGCCGGGCCGGCCTCCTCCAGGAAGCCGTGTCCCGCCATCCACTCGTCGCTGAAGATCTTGCTGAGGTAGCCGCGGCCGCTGTCCGGCAGCAGGACGACGACCACGTCGTCCGGGCCGAGCCCCTCGGCGGCCTTCAGCGCCGCGACGACCGCCATGCCGCAGGAGCCGCCGACGAGCAGGCCCTCCTCCTTGGCGAGGCGGCGGGTCATCTGGAAGGAGTCCTTGTCGGACACCGCGATGATCTCGTCCGTCACGTTCGGGTCGTACGCGGTCGGCCAGAAGTCCTCGCCGACGCCCTCGACCAGGTACGGCCGGCCCGAGCCGCCGGAGTAGACCGAGCCCTCGGGGTCGGCGCCGATGACCTTGACCTTGCCGCCGGACACCTCCTTGAGGTAGTTGCCGGTACCCGAAATCGTGCCGCCGGTGCCGACGCCCGCGACGAAGTGGGTGATCTTCCCCTCCGTCTGGTCCCACAGCTCGGGACCGGTGGTTTCGTAGTGCGAACGGGGGTTGTTCGGGTTGCTGTACTGGTCGGGCTTCCAGGCGCCGGGCTCGCGCGCGAGGCGGTCGGAGACGTTGTAGTACGAGTCCGGGTGCTCCGGGTCGACGGCGGTCGGGCAGACCACCACCTCGGCTCCGTACGCGCGCATCACGTTGATCTTGTCCATGGACACCTTGTCAGGGCAGACGAAGATGCACTTGTAGCCCTTCTGCTGGGCGACGATGGCGAGTCCTACACCGGTGTTGCCGCTGGTGGGCTCCACGATGGTGCCACCGGGCTTGAGGGCACCGCTCTGCTCGGCGGCCTCGATCATCCGGACGGCGATCCGGTCCTTAACGGATCCACCGGGATTGAAGTACTCGACCTTGGCAAGGACGGTGGCCTGCAGGCCTTCGGTCACACGGTTGAGCTTCACCAGCGGGGTGTTGCCGACGAGGCTGATCATCGAGTCGTGGAATTGCACCATGTTCTCCAGGGAGGGGACTCCACGGGTTCTCCGGGAGGTCCCGCCAGACTATGCGGAAAGGGATTGGCCGACCGTCAGTACGGGGCAGGTAGGTCATCGGGACCCGGCAGGAAGGGAAGGTGGCTGGAGGGGTGTCCAGGGCGAGGACGGCCCGCCGGATCGCGGCGGGCGCGGCGTACGGCGGAGGCGGGCTCGGGCTGGTCGGGGTCGCCGCCGTGGGGCTGGTGCTGGCGGAGGTCCAGTTCGCGAAGCGGACGGTGGGCACCGGGCTCGGCGATCCGCCGCGGGCGGACGGGCTGTACGGGAGCGAGTTCGCGGCGCTGCTCGCCGCCGGTCCGGATCCCGACGCGGGGCCGCTGCGGCTCGGCATGCTGGGCGACTCCACGGCCGCGGGACTCGGCGTGCGCAGAGCCAGACAGACCCCGGCCGCGCTGCTCGCCTCGGGGCTGGCGGCGGTGGCCGAGCGGCCGGTGGAGCTGCGGAACGTGGCCGTCTCGGGGGCCATGTCCGACGATCTCGACCGGCAGGCGGGGCTGCTCCTGGACGGGGAGCTGCCCCCGCCGCACGTATGCGTGATCATGATCGGCGCGAACGACGTGACGCGGCGGATGCCGCCGACGCAGTCGGTGCGCCACCTGACCTCGGCGGTACGGAGACTGCGGCTCGCCGGCTCCGAAGTGGTGGTCGGCACCTGCCCCGACCTGGGCACCATCGAGCCGGTCTACCAGCCGCTGCGCTGGCTGGCCCGGCGGGTCTCGCGCCAGCTGGCCGCCGCGCAGACGATAGGGGTCGTCGCGCTGGGGGCCCGTACGGTCTCGATGGGTGACCTGCTGGGCCCGGAGTTCGCGGCGAACCCGCGCGAGATGTTCGGCCCGGACTCGTACCACCCCTCGGCGGAGGGCTACGCGACGGCGGCCATGGCCGTCCTGCCCACGCTGTGCGCGGCGCTGTCCCTGTGGCCCGAGTCGGACCGGCTGGAGGTGGCGCGGGACGAGGACATGCTGCCGGTGGCCAAGGCGGCGTCGGCCGCCGCCGGGCAGGCGGGCACGGAGGTCACCCCGGCCCGCGGGCCGTGGGCCCTGCTCAAGCACCGCCGCCGCAGGCGGGTCCCGGCCGAGGACCTGGCGGCCGCTCCGGCCTCCCCGGCGGGGGCCGGGTCCCCGCCGCGGGCCGACACCCCGTCCCCGGGCTGAGGTCCGCCGCCGCGGGGCCGGGGCCGCCGCCCGGGTGGCGGCCCCGGCCCCCGGGGCGCGTCCGCGGGCCGGAACAGACGGCCGGCCCGGCGCGTTCCACCCGCGGAGCGACCGGCATCACACGCCCGAGCCGGTGACCTCGACCGTACGGGCCGGTAACTTCGCTTGCGGTCCAGCAACGAGCCGCAACTCACCCCCCTTGGAGCCCCGATGCCCGAAGCAGTCATCGTTTCCACCGCCCGCTCCCCCATCGGGCGCGCCTTCAAGGGCTCCCTCAAGGACGTGCGTCCGGACGACCTGACCGCCACGATCATCCAGGCCGCCCTCGCCAAGGTCCCCGAGCTGGACCCGCGCCAGATCGACGACCTGATGCTCGGCTGCGGCCTGCCCGGCGGCGAGCAGGGCAACAACCTGGCCCGCATCGTGGCCGTGCAGATGGGCATGGACTACCTGCCCGGCACCACGATCACCCGCTACTGCTCCTCCTCCCTCCAGACCTCCCGCATGGCGCTGCACGCCATCAAGGCCGGCGAGGGCGACGTCTTCATCTCGGCCGGCGTCGAGATGGTCTCGCGGTTCGCCAAGGGCAACTCCGACTCCTGGCCCGACACCCACAACCCGCTCTTCGCCGAGGCGGAGGCCCGTACGGCCGCCGTCGCGCAGAGCGAGGGTTCCTCCTGGCACGACCCGCGCGAGGACGGCCTCGTCCCCGACGCGTACATCGCGATGGGCCAGACCGCCGAGAACCTGGCCCGGGTCAAGGGCGTGACCCGCCAGGACATGGACGAGTTCGGCGTCCGCTCGCAGAACCTCGCCGAGGCCGCCATCAAGAACGGCTTCTGGGAGCGGGAGATCACCCCGGTCACCACCCCGGACGGCACCGTCGTCTCCGCCGACGACGGCCCGCGCGCCGGCGTGACCCTGGAGGGCGTCCAGGGCCTCAAGCCCGTCTTCCGCCCCGACGGCCTGGTCACGGCCGCCAACTGCTGCCCGCTCAACGACGGCGCCGCCGCGCTGGTCATCATGAGCGACACCAAGGCGCGGGAGCTGGGCCTGACCCCGCTGGCGCGGATCGTCTCCACCGGCGTCACCGGCCTCTCCCCCGAGATCATGGGCCTCGGCCCGGTCGAGGCGTCGAAGCAGGCCCTGAAGCGCGCCGGCCTGACCGTGGGCGACATCGACCTGTTCGAGATCAACGAGGCCTTCGCGGCCCAGGTCATCCCGTCGTACCGCGACCTGGAGATCCCGCTGGAGAAGCTGAACGTCAACGGCGGCGCCATCGCGGTCGGCCACCCGTTCGGCATGACCGGCGCCCGCATCACCGGCACGCTGATCAACAGCCTGCAGTTCCACGACAAGCAGTTCGGCCTCGAAACGATGTGCGTGGGCGGCGGCCAGGGCATGGCGATGGTCATCGAGCGCCTGAGCTGAGCCGGAGCGGAGGGTAGGGGTCGCCGTGAGGAACGAACGGCGGCACCTGCCCGCAGCGGTGGCGAGGATCAGCGCGACCAAGAGAGGCGAGCGCCTGAGCTGAGCCGGAGCGGAGGGTAGGGGTCGCCGTGAGGAACGAACGGCGGCACCTGCCCGCAGCGGTGGCGAGGATCAGCGCGACCAAGAGAGGCGAGCGCCTGAGCTGAGCCGGAGCAGCCTGAGCTGAGCCCGTTCGGCGTCCAGACGCCGCAAGGGTTCCGCTTGATCCCTTGCGGCGTAACGGCGCCGGATCCAACCCCGTCGCGGCCGACCTGTGACCGAATCTCCCCCAGGATGTGACCTTCGTCCTGGGGGTTCGGCATTTGCGCAGGTCAGAGCAGTTTTGCAGGGGCCCCGTGTGACGAAAGCCCTGTCCAATTCGTGACGTAATGCACTGCACGCCATTCCCAGGTCAGGACACTCTGATGTAGGAAGTCGGGGGATCGAATCAACCAGGAGTTAGTCAGTGAGCGCCATGTCTCTTGCCCTGCTGCTGACCACGGCCGCCGCCGCGGCCGTGGGCGCTGCTGCGCTGCACGCCGTACACGGCCTGCGCAAGCAGGTGACGGCCCTCCGCGGTGAGCTGGCGACGCCCGCCCACACCCGCGGCACGACCGTCCCGCACGCCCGCAGTGCCGTCCAGTCCCCCGCCGCCGAGATACGAGCCGCCGTGGCCGAGGCCCTGGCCGAGGAGCGCGAGCGCGAGCTCGCCGAGGCCCGGGCCTTCTGGGCCGCGCAGGAGGCGCGCGACGCCGCGGACGCTTCCCCTCGCTTCGCCGGGGACACCCCTACCTCGCTGCTCGGCGGCCTGCCCGGCCTCGGTGAGGACGGCCCGGCCGTCTTCCTGCCCCGCCAGGCCGACCTGGTGGGTCTGGAGCCGGTGCTGGGCGACGAAGCCGTCGACGAGTATCCCGAGGACTCGGCCGAGCTGGCCGCCGCCCGCCGGCGCCACCCCTCACACCCCGACTTCGTACCGGTCCAGGCTCCGGCCCCCGGCGCCGACCACGAGCGCACCGTCTCGCGCCTGGAGGAGCTCGCGGAGGCCCGTACGGCCCTCGCGGACGTCCGCCCCGGGCCGCTGGGCACCCTCGACGTGTACGTGTTCACCGACGGCACCACGCTGTGCATGACCCCGGGCCACCGGGAGACGGCGGAGCGCCTCGCCGAGGCGCTGCGTTCGGGCACCGCGCCGGTCCTGCTGGGCGGCTCCGGCATCTCGGGCGCCTATGCGCTGACCTTCTCCTGCGGCGACGCCCAGGACCCGGACGACAACGTCTACATCCTCGCGGACCGCGTCATCGCCTCGCTCTGACGCACCGCGCGCGGACCGGGCCGTGTCCCGGTCAGCGCGTCGCTCCCGCTTCCGCCCGCTCCACCAGCCGTACGGCCTCGTCCAGCATCTCGGACGGGGCCTTCGCGGTGTCCGGGGCCCCCTCGGCGGCCGCGGCGCGCAGCGCCTCCGCGAGGTCCAGCCCGGCCACCGCCACCTGGTCCCCGACCACGAACACCCCCGCGTCCGGCATCTCGCGCGCCGGAGCCGCCCCCGCGCCCTCCGGCGGCGCCTCCAGCGCCTGGGCCCGTACGGAGAGCTCCCGGGCCAGCTCCAGCGCCCGGGCGGCGGCCCCCTGCTGGAGACGGCTCTGCGGCATGGCCCGCAGCCGGTCGGCGAAACGTTCCACGGCGGCGGTCAGAGGCGAAGTATCAAGCACCCGGCCGACCTTACGCGCCGCTGCGGCGCCATTGCCAACGGGCGAACTCTCCGGCACGGTGGCGTGAAGAGAACAGCACAGCACGGCGATACCTCCGGAGGCGCCCATGTCCGTAGAGTTCTCCGAGCAGACCCACCGCAACATGATCGACAGAATCCCCCTGACGACCGGTCGTGAAGTGTCCGACTGGCTCCGCACCGTGGACGACGGCCCCTCCCTCGTCCGGTTCGAGGAGAAGGTCAGCTGGCTGCGCGGCGCGCACGAACTGTCGTACGGCCAGGCCAAGGCGATCATCCACGAGTACGACCTGCGCAGGGCGGCCCGCAAATTCGGCTGAGCCCGCCCCCGACCCGACACCCACCCCTCCCGTCCCCGACCCCGTACCCCTCCGAGACGCGGGAAGGCCCCGCGAGCGGTGAGCTCGCGGGGCCTTCCCCCTCGCCGTGCGCGGGCGCCGGTACGACTAGTCGTCGCCGGAGAGGATCTGGAACAGGCGCAGCAGCTCCAGGTAGATCCACACCAGGGTCAGCGTGAGGCCGAAGGCCGCCAGCCAGGCCTCGTCGCGCGGGGCGCCGTAGGTGATGCCGTCCTCGACCTGCTTGAAGTCCAGGGCGAGGAAGCAGGCGCCGAGGACGACGCCGATGATGCCGAACAGGATGCCGAGGCCGCCGCTGCGGAAGCCGAGGCCGTCACCGCCCGCGAAGACCGAGAACAGCAGGTTCGCGACCATGAGCAGCATGAAGCCCATGGCGGCCGCCATCACGAAGCCGTAGAAGCGGCGGGTGACGCGGATCCAGCGCATCTTGTACGCGAACAGCACGGACGCGAAGACGCACATCGTGCCCAGCACGGCCTGGATGACCACGCCGGCACCGAAGTAGGTGCTGGTGGCCGCGCTGATGACGCCGAGGAAGAAGCCCTCGAAGGCCGCGTAGCCGAGGATGATCGGCGGGGAGGCCTTGCGCTTGAAGGACTGGACGAGCCCGAGGACCATCGCGACGAGCGCGGCGCCCACGGCGATGCCGTACGACTTGTTGACGTTCGCCGGGTCGACCGGCATGGCGATCCACGCGATCGTCGCCGTGAGGATGACGGTACCGAGCGTCATGGCCGTACGGCTCACGACGTCGTCCATGGTCATCACGTCGGCACGGGCGGGCGCCTGCGGCATACCGGTGGCCGCGTCCGTGGCGTAAGGATTCGTCGCGTACGGGTTGGTCCCGGCCTGCTGGTGCTGCGGCGCGCCGAAGCCCGCGTAGCCACCGTTGTCGCGGCTGAACCCCCGTCGCGAGAAGACCGGGTTACTGCTCCTCATCTCACTCCTCCATGGCCACCGTGCGCGGCCTTGCAACAAGAGTAATGCGTTAGCAAAAATCTGACCCTACTGCTCAGGGAGGATCTTTGCCCAACACCCGGGCCCGTATTTACGCCGACCGCACCGCAGGTTTCCAATGATTTCCGCACATAGCCGCTTCCGGAAACACGACGGCGGGGGCGCCCTGGGGCGCCCCCGCCGTCCGGATGTTCCGGTGCGTGTTGCGAAACGAACTCGTGCCCGGAGCCGGACTTGAACCGGCACGGCCTAGGCCAGCGAGGTTTAAGCTCGCCGTGTCTGCATTCCACCATCCGGGCAGGGTGTGGCGGCTCCCGTACAAAGCACTGAACGCTGTGCCGAGCCTATCCGGATCACCCTGGTCACCAGTGGGCCGTCTATCCGATGTTGTCTGATTTTATTGGCGCTTGAGAGGCCGTCAGACGGCAGAACACGCGGTGGGCCCGTTACGGGGCGCGATCACCCGTGACGCGGGATTGACGGGATTTCGATGGCCTCCGCCACCCCGCGCGCCACCCTCCCCGCCACCCCGGGCCACCCCACCCCCCCGAGACCGCCCGGGGGCGGCCGTCATACCAAAGGAGGAGGCGGCCCGCCCCGCGATCAGACTCCAGTGGGCCAGGGAACGGGCACCGCGGCTGATCCCCGCCGGGGGTGCGCACGGCGAGGATGGGAGCGTCCCGCCGATCCGCAGACCGCAGCCGGTCCGCAGCCCGAGGAGTCGCTTCCGTGACCACCATGAACTACGCCCCGCACACCACCCAGGCCGTGGCCGCCCGGGCCACCGGCCTCTCCAAGGTGTACGGCCAGGGCGAGACCCAGGTGGTCGCCCTGGACAACGTCTCCGTGGACTTCGGCCAGGGCCAGTTCACCGCGATCATGGGCCCCTCTGGCTCCGGCAAGTCCACCCTGATGCACTGCGTCGCCGGCCTGGACACCTTCTCCGCCGGCTCCGTCCGCATCGGCGAGACCGAGCTCGGCACCCTCAAGGACAAGCAGCTGACCCAGCTGCGCCGGGACAAGATCGGCTTCATCTTCCAGGCGTTCAACCTGCTGCCGACGCTGACGGCGCTGGAGAACATCACCCTGCCGATGGACATCGCGGGCCGCAAGCCCGACAAGCAGTGGCTGGACACCGTCATCGAGATGGTCGGCCTCTCCGGCCGCCTCGGCCACCGCCCGACCCAGCTCTCCGGAGGCCAGCAGCAGCGCGTGGCCGTGGCCCGCGCCCTGGCCTCCCGCCCCGAGATCATCTTCGGTGACGAGCCCACCGGAAACCTGGACTCCCGCTCCGGCGCCGAGGTCCTCGGCTTCCTGCGCAACTCCGTCCGCGAGCTCGGCCAGACCGTCGTCATGGTCACCCACGACCCGGTCGCCGCCTCCTACGCGGACCGCGTCATCTTCCTCGCCGACGGCCGCATAGTCGACGAGGTCCACGGCCCCACCGCCGACGGGGTGCTCGACCGCATGAAGGCCTTCGACGCCAAGGGCCGCACCAGCTGAGGGACGTTCCCTCCCCGTCCCCGCTGACCCCTTACCACCTGGACTCCTCCACCATGTTCCGTACCGCGCTGCGCAACGTGCTCGCGCACAAGGCCAGGCTGCTGATGACGGTGCTCGCCGTCGTCCTCGGCGTCGCCTTCGTCTCCGGCACCCTCGTCTTCACCGACACCCTCAGCAAGGCCCTCTCCAGCCAGTCCGCCAAGAGCTACGACGGCGTCGCCGTCTCCGTGACCTCGTACGGCCAGGGCCGGGGCGACGACGGCCAGAAGGAGGGCGAGGTCGGCCTCAGCCAGCAGACCCTCGACAAGGTCAAGGCGCTGGGAGGCGTCGACTCCGTCTCCGGCCGCGTCTCCGGCTTCGCCGGCGTCGGCGACGAGAAGGGCGAGCTGATCGGCTCCGGCTGGTCCAACAAGGGCTCCAACTACGCCCCCGTCAAGGACGGCAAGGACCCGCGCTACGCCTTCACCCAGGGCACCGGCCCGGCCAAGGCCGACCAGATCGCCCTCGACAGGGCGACCGCCGACACCGGCAAGTACAAGGTCGGCGACAAGGTCCGCGTCGCCACCAACGGCCCGGTGAAGGAGTACACCCTCTCCGGGATCTTCACCACCGAGGACGGCGCGGTCAGCGCGGGCGGCAGCCTGGTCCTCTTCGACACCGCCGTCGCCCAGGAGCTGTACCTCAAGCCCGGCTACTACCAGGAGCTGTCCGTCGCCGCCAAGGCCGGCACCTCCGCCGACCAGCTGCTCACCGACATCAAGCCGCTGCTCGACTCCAAGCACACCAAGGCCCAGACCGGCGCCGCCCTCGCCGCCGAGCAGGCCAAGGACGTCGAGCGGGGCATGTCGAACATGAACCAGATGCTGCTCGCGTTCGCCGGCATCGCCCTCTTCGTCGGCATCTTCCTGATCTACAACACCTTCACCATGCTGGTCACCCAGCGCACCAAGGAACTGGCCCTGCTGCGCGCCGTCGGCGCCAACCGCGGCCAGGTCATGCGCTCGGTCCTCACCGAGGCGCTGGTCGTCGGCGTCGTCTCCGCCGTCGTCGGCCTCGTCGCCGGCACCGGCCTGGCGATCGGCATGCGCTCCGCGATCGAGGCCTTCGGCGCCAAGCTCCCGGCCGGCGACCTCGTGATCGCCCCGGGCACCGTGGTCGCGGCCGTGGTCATCGGTGTCCTGGTCACCACCCTCGCGGCCCTGCTGCCCGCCTGGCGCACCGGCCGCATCGCCCCGGTCGCCGCCATGGGCAGCGCCCACCTCCCGGCCACCGCGAAGTCCCTGGTCGTACGGAACGTCCTCGGCTCGGTCATCAGCCTCGGCGGCATCGGCCTGGTCCTGCTCGGCGTGTCCACGGGCGGTCAGAACGGCCGCCTGATCCTCGGCGCCGGCGCGTTCTTCATGCTCATCGGCCTGATCGTGGTCCTGCCGCTGCTCTCCAAGCCGGTCATCGGGGCCGTACGCCCCGCGCTGCAGAAGGTGTTCGGCATCCCCGGCAAGCTGGCCGCGCAGAACGCCGTGCGCAACCCGCGCCGCACCGCCGTCACCGCCGCCTCGCTGTCGATCGGCCTGACCCTGGTCACCACCCTGTCGGTGCTCGGCATCACCATGGGCACCGCCGTCGACAAGATGAGCACGGACAAGCTGAAGGCCGACTACAAGGTCTCCATGGCCGCCGAGGGCATGAGCCTGGACAAGTCGGTCGCCGAGACCCTGGCCAAGGCCCCCGGCATCAAGGCGGTCTCCCCCCAGGCGGACGGCTACCTGCGGATCGGCGGCTCGTTCCGCTCCGCCTCCGGCGTCACCCCCTCCGCCATCGGCCAGATGCTGAACATCGACACCCTCAGCGGCTCGATGGACAGCCTCGCCAAGGGTGAGGTGGCCGTCGCCGAGACCACGGCGAAGAAGCAGAACCTCTCCGTCGGCTCCGCGCTGGAGGTCCAGTACGACGACGGCCAGAAGGGCACCCTCAAGGTCGGCGCGGTCTACAAGGACCTGGAGGGCCTGCTCTCCCCGTACGTGCTCGACAACAAGATCCTCGCCTCGCACAGCGAGGAGCAGTACATCCGCGAGGTGTACGTCAACACCGCCGCCGGCGCCTCGAAGGCCGCTCAGCAGACGGTCGTCGACGCCCTCGGCAAGAACCCGGCGATCAAGGTCTCCACCCAGGAGGACATGCGCAACGAGATGGGCGGCATCATCAACACGATGCTGAACATCATGTACGGGCTGCTCGGCATGGCCCTGATCATCTCGGTGCTCGGCGTGGTCAACACCCTGGCGATGTCCGTCTTCGAGCGGACCCAGGAGATCGGCATGCTGCGGGCGATCGGCCTCGACCGCAGCCGGGTCAAGAACATGATCCGCCTGGAAGCGGTGGTCATCTCGCTCTTCGGCGCGGTGCTCGGTGTCGGCATCGGCATCTTCCTCGCCTGGGCCGTGGGCACCACCATCTCGAAGGGGGTCCCGAACTACGCCCTGGTCCTCCCGTGGGACCGGATCGGCATCTTCCTCCTGCTGGCCGGCGTGGTCGGCGTCCTGGCGGCCATGTGGCCCGCCCGCAGCGCGGCCCGGCTGAACATGCTGACCGCCATCAAGACGGAGTAGGACGCGCCGTTCACGGCAGGGACACGGAAGGGCCCCGGGGCACACGCCCCGGGGCCCTTCCCGCCGTCGTACGGGGCCGCCGCGCGGGCCGCCCCACGGGCTCACGCGCCCCAGGTGCGCAGCCGCAGCGGCAGCCCCGAGCGCCCGGCCCCGGCCGGCTTCACCGCGAGGACCTGGTTGACGCCGAGCCGGCCGTGCTCGAAGCCCAGCGCCGAGGCCGCCATGTACAGCCGCCAGACGCGGGCCCGCCCCGGCGAGGTGAGCCGTACGGCCTCCTCCCAGCTGTCCTCCAGCCGCGCCACCCAGGCCCGCAGCGTCAGCGCGTAGTGCTCGCGCAGCGCCTCCACGTCGCGGACCTCGAACCCGGCCCGCTCCAGCTCGCCCACCGTCGTGCCCAGCGGGGAGAGTTCGCCGTCGGGGAAGACGTAGGCGTCGATGAACTCGTCGATGCGGTACGCCTCTTCGTCCGGCTCCGGCGGGCGGGCGATCTGGTGGTTCAGCAGCCGGCCGCCGGGGGCCAGCAGGGCGTGCAGGGTGCGGGCGTACTCGCGGTAGCGCTCCGCGCCGACGTGTTCGGCCATGCCGATGGACGAAATCGCGTCGTACGGGCCGTCCTTGACGTCCCGGTAGTCCTGGATCCGGATGTCCAGCCGGTCGGCCAGGCCCTCCTCCGCGGCCCGCTTGCGGGCGTACACGGCCTGCTCGCGCGAGAGGGTGATGCCGGTGACGTGGACCCCGTGCTCCCGGGCCGCGTGCAGGGCCATGGAGCCCCAGCCGCAGCCGACGTCGAGGAGCCGCTGACCGGGCTGGAGGCCCAGCTTCCGGCAGACCAGGTCGAGTTTGTCCCGCTGGGCCTCCTCCAGGGTGGAGCCCGGGCTCCAGTAGGCGCAGGAGTACACCATCGAGGGGCCCAGGACGTGCTCGTAGAACTCGTTGCCGACGTCGTAGTGGTGGCTGATCGCCTGCTTGTCCCGGCCCTTGCTGTGGATGGCACCGCCCCGGCGGCCGGGCGCCTCCTCGGGCGGCGGGGCGGGCGCCGGCCACGGCCGGGCCAGGGCGACGAGGTCGCGCAGGGCGGAGCGGGCCTCGGGGTCGCGCAGCAGCGCGGCGGCCTCGGCGGCGCCCGCGGCCCGCTCCGGCAGCTGCGGCAGCCGGCGGTGCACCGCGCCGAGCTTGCCGAGGCCCGAGCGGCGCAGGGCCGGCGCGACCTCGGGGGCCGGGGCGGGCCCGCGCTCCCAGAGCAGCCCGGCCACCCGGTCCAGCATGTCGAACAGGTCGCCGTCCACGGTCAGGTCCCCGGCGACCCAGGCCCGGGCCAGGCCCAGCTCGCCGGGGCGCCACAGCACGCGGCGCAGGGCACGGCGGTTGTTCAGCACCAGGGTGGGTCCGTCGGGCGGTCCGGCCTCGCTGCCGTCCCAGGCACGAATCCTGACGGGCAGGGGGGCGCCCAGCAGGGTCTCGGCGAGAGCGGCCAGCCGCGGCGCGGCTTCGGTCATCGTAGGCACCTCCAGTAATGATCCGACCGAACGGCATACCCACTCCGGGCGGCGCTCAATCGGACGACCCTCCGAACAGGCCTACGGGGGCATGCCGAAGGGGCCGCCCGCACCACGGATGGCGGGCGGCCCCTTCGGGACGTACGGGAGGTGTTGCCGGTCAGGCCCGGGTCAGGAGGCCTTGGCCTTCGCGGCCGGGGCAGCGGCGGCGGCCGGAGCCGGCGCCGGCTTGGCGGCCTCGTAGAACTCCTCGCGCGGGGTCTCCAGCGCACCGAGGGAGACGACCTCGCGCTTGAGGAACATGGCGAGGGTCCAGTCGGCGAAGACGCGGATCTTGCGGTTCCAGGTCGGCATGGCCATGCCGTGGTAGCCACGGTGCATGTACCAGGCGAGCCGGCCCTTGAGCTTGATCTTGGTCTTGCCCATGACGATCATCGCGACGCCCTTGTGGAGGCCGAGGCCCGCCACCGCACCCTTGTTGGAGTGCGAGTACTCGGCCTGCGGGAAGCCCCGCATGCCCGAGATGACGTTGTCGCCGAGGACCTTGGCCTGGCGCAGCGCGTGCTGTGCGTTCGGCGGGCACCAGGCGTTCTCGACGCCGGCCTTGCGGGCGGCGACGTCCGGGACCTGGGCGTTGTCGCCGGCGGCCCAGATGTAGTCGGTGCCCTGGACCTGGAGGGTCGGGGCGGTGTCGACGTGGCCGCGCGGGCCCAGCGGCAGGCCGTAGCGGGCCAGCACCGGGTTGGGCTTGACGCCGGCGGTCCACACGAGGGTGTCGGAGTCGACCTCAAGGCCGTTCTTCAGCACCACGTGGCCGTCCACGCAGGAGTCCATGGAGGTGTTGAGGTAGATCTCGATGCCGCGGGACTCAAGGTGCTCCTTGCCCCAGGTGCCCAGCTTGGGCCCGACCTCGGGAAGGATCTTGTCGGCGGCGTCCACCAGGATGAAGCGCATGTCCTCGCGCTTGATCGTGGTGTAGTACTTCGCGGCGTCGCGGGCCATGTCCTCGACCTCGCCGATCGTCTCCGCACCGGCGAAGCCGCCGCCGACGAAGACGAAGGTGAGGGCCTTGCGGCGGACGTTCTCGTCCGTCGTGGACTCGGCCTTGTCGAGCTGCTCAAGGACGTGGTTGCGCAGGCCGATGCCCTCTTCGACGCCCTTCATGCCGATGCCCTGCTCGGCGAGGCCGGGGATCGGGAAGGTGCGGGAGACGGCGCCGAGCGCGATCACCAGGTAGTCGAAGGGCAGCTCGTACGCCTCGCCGACCAGCGGCGTGACGACGGCGACCTTGCGGTCCTGGTCGATGCTGGTGACCCGGCCGGTGAGAACCTCTGCCTTGGGCAGCACGCGTCGCAGCGGGACGACGACGTGCCGAGGCGAGATGCTGCCTGCGGCCACTTCGGGGAGGAAGGGCTGGTAGGTCATGTACGACCGCGGGTCGACGACCGTGACGGTCGCCTCGCCATAGCGCATCTTCTTCATGATCCGCTTGGCCGCGTACAGGCCTACGTACCCACCTCCTACAACGAGGATCCTGGGACGCTCCGTGGTGCTCATGCAACGAGTATCCAGCACCCCAAGGGGTGACGCTCGTGAGCCCCTTCACAAGGTGCCGGAAGGCCTCTGCTACACTGCGCGGCCCACGTGACGGAGCTCATGGCGCGAAACGGGAACCAGGGTGTCACGGGACTCGTTGTTCACCCGTCCTGAACTGGCCTCCAGGCCTGAAAGCGGAGTAGACCACCGGGTTGGTGGATACCTACCGACGAGGCCGGACGGCACCCTCATTTCGCACGAACACTCGGACAACAGAGGCCCGATGACCCGCCGAGGGCCCCGAAGGACCCTCCCCGTGGCCCATCAGGCCTCTTTTCCTTGTGAAGAACTTCACGAACTTTCTGTGGAGGAGGGGACCTAAGGCCCCCGTAAGCCCCTCCGAAAGCCCTCCGAGGGACCTCCAGGACCTTCGAAACAGCCCTCGCTCAGGCGGGAACCCACCGTTTCGGCACCCACCGGCCCCTCCGGCCCCTACCGGCTGGGCGGTTACCGGATCGCCTATCAGGTCCTGGACGGCGAGCTCGTCATCCTCGTCGTCAGAATCGGCGACCGCCGCGACAGCTACCGCACCATCTGAATGCGACCCTTACGGCGGCGCTCCCGTCAGGTGACCGGAGCGCCGCCGTCCGGCGTTTCCCGCGGGTCAGGACCGCTGCTCGTCAGCCTCGACCTCTTCTGCCGTCTTCCAGGCGATGCCGTCGAGGATGTCGTGCTCCGAGACGACGACCTCGCGGGCGCCGGTGCGCTCCATGACGGCGAGCAGGACCAGGGTGCCCGCGCCGATCACGTCCACCCGGCCCGGGTGGATGACCGGGACGGCCGCGCGCTCGGCGTGCACCGAGGTCAGCATGCGGTCGGTGATCTCGCGGACCTGTTCGTACGTCACCCGGGCGTGGTGGATCGCGGCGGAGTCGTACTCCGCCAGCCCGAGGGCGATCCCGGCGACCGTGGTCACCGAGCCGGCCAGGCCCACCAGGGTGCGCGCCTCGGCCAGCGGGACCGTCCGCTCGACCAGGTCCAGCGCCGCCTCGATGTCGGCCCGCATGGCGGCGACCTGCTCCGCGGTCGGCGGGTCGGTGACCGCCCCGTCCACGACCAGGTGACGCTCGGTCATCCGGACGCAGCCCACGTCGACCGAGCGGGCCGCCCGCACGTGCTCCTCGCCGACGACGAACTCGGTGGAGCCGCCGCCGATGTCCACCACCAGGAAGGGCTTCTCCAGGTGGGTCGCGCCCGTCAACTCCTTGGTGGCGCCGGTGAAGGAGAACTCCGCCTCCTGGTCACCGGAGATCACCTCGGGCTCGACGCCCAGGATGGCGAGGACCCCCTGGACGAACTCCTCGCGGTTCTCGGCGTCGCGCGAGGCCGAGGTCGCCACGAAGCGCAGGCGCTCCGCGCCCAGCTCCTTGACGACCTCCGCGTACTCGCGGCAGGCCGCGAAGGTGCGCTCCAGCGCCTCCGGGGCCAGCCGGCCCGTCTTGTCCACGCCCTGGCCCAGGCGCACGATCGTCATCCGCCGGTCCAGCTCGACCAGCTCGCCGGTGAACGGGTCGCAGTCCGCGACGAGCAGGCGGATGGAGTTCGTACCGCAGTCGACGGCCGCGACGCGCGTCACGCGTCCGGCTCCTTCGCGTCGCCCTTGTCCGCGCACGGCGTCACGCAGGCGCCCTTGGCCCACCACTCCGGCAGCATCGCCAGCGCCTCGTCGCCGAACGGGTTCACCCCGGGGCCCGCGGCCAGGGAGTGGCCGACGAGCACGTGCAGGCACTTCACCCGGTCCGGCATCCCGCCGGCGCTCGGGAAGCCCTGGAGCACCTCGATGGCGTCGCGGCGCCGGATGTAGTCCTCGTGCGCGGCCCGGTAGGCGGCGGCGAGCTCGGGGTCCTCGGCGAGCCGGGCCTGCATCTCCTTCATCACGCCGTTGGCCTCCAGCGTGCCGATGGCGGAGGCCGCGCGCGGGCAGGTGAGGTAGTACAGCGTCGGGAAGGGCGTGCCGTCGGGGAGGCGCGGGGCGGTCTCCACCACGTCCGGCTGGCCGCAGGGGCAGCGGTGCGCGATGGCGCGCAGCCCGCGCGGCGGGCGGCCGAGCTGCTGCTGGAACGCGTCGATGTCCGCGTCGGTCGGCTCGGTCCGGTCGGTCTGGGGCGGGGGCGTCTGCATGCCTGGAGGAAGTCTCTTCGTTCTCGTGGGTGGGTGCGGGTGCTCGTCACTCGCCGGGGCGGTCGGCCTTGTCGACCCCGTCCCAGACGTTCGAGTACCAGGGCCGGTCGGAGCCGGCTGTTCCGGTGCGGTGCCGCTCGGCGGCGCCGGCCCCGGGGTCGGTCATGATGTAGCTGATCTCGCCCGGGCGGACGAAGTGCAGGTGCTTGCGCGCCTGCTGTTCCGCGTACGCGTTGTCCTGCCAGCGGGCCTTCTCGTCGCGGAGGCGTTCGAGGCGCCGGCTCGCGGCCTCGGCGGCCCGCCGCTGCTCCGCGATCTCCGAGCGCTGGGAGACGTACTGGCGCATCGGATACGCGAGGGCGACGACCAGCGTACAGAGGACGAGCACCAGGAGCGCGGCGCGTCCGGTGAGCCGGCTGCGGCGGACCTGGCGGCGCGTCTGCGAGCGGTAGACGTGGGCGGCGGTCCGCTCACCGAGCTGCTTGAGCCTGGTCGCGGTGGAGAAGGTGGAGAACCGATCCCGGTTCCCGGCCATTGATCCCGCCTCCCCTATGTACGCGCTACGCAATACGTCCCCGCACACGGTACGGGACCGAGTGCGGGGACGTACGGAGGCCAGCCCCGGAGGGCTGCCGTGATTAGCCCTTGAAGCGCGGGAAGGCGCTGCGGCCGGCGTACACGGCGGCGTCGTCGAGGATCTCCTCGATGCGCAGCAGCTGGTTGTACTTGGCGACGCGGTCCGAGCGGGCCGGGGCGCCGGTCTTGATCTGACCGCAGTTCACGGCGACGGCGAGGTCGGCGATGGTGACGTCCTCGGTCTCGCCGGAGCGGTGCGACATCATGCACTTGAAGCCGTTGCGCTGGGCCATCTCGACGGCGTCGAGGGTCTCGGTCAGCGAACCGATCTGGTTCACCTTCACGAGCAGGGCGTTCGCGGAGCCCTCCTCGATGCCGCGGGCCAGGCGCTCCGGGTTGGTGACGAAGAGGTCGTCGCCGACGATCTGGACCTTGGCGCCGAGGCGATCGGTGATGGTCTTCCAGCCGGCCCAGTCGTCCTCGTACAGCGGGTCCTCGATGGAGACGAGCGGGTACGCGGAGACGAGCTCCTCGTAGTACTCGGTCATCTCGGCGGCCGAGCGGGACTGGCCCTCGAACTCGTACTTGCCGTCCTTGTAGAACTCGGACGCGGCGACGTCGAGCGCGAGCGCGATGTCCTTGCCCGGGACGTAACCGGCCTGCTTGATGGCCTCGATGATGAGGTCGAGCGCGGCGCGGTTGGACTCCAGGTTCGGGGCGAAGCCGCCCTCGTCACCGAGACCGGTGGACAGACCCTTGGTGTGCAGGACCTTCTTGAGGGTGTGGTAGACCTCGGCACCCCAGCGCAGCGCCTCGGAGAAGGACTCCGCGCCGATCGGCGCGATCATGAACTCCTGGATGTCCACGTTGGAGTCGGCGTGCGACCCGCCGTTGAGGATGTTCATCATCGGAACGGGCAGCAGGTGCGCGTTCGGGCCGCCGAGGTAGCGGAAGAGCGGGAGGTCCGAGGCCTCGGACGCGGCGTGCGCGACGGCGAGGGAGACGCCGAGGATGGCGTTGGCGCCGAGCGAGCCCTTGTTGTCGGTGGCGTCCAGGTCGAACATGGCCTGGTCGATCAGGCGCTGCTCGGTGGCGTCGTAGCCGACGAGCTCCGGGCCGATCTGCTCGATGACCGCGAGGACGGCCTTCTCGACACCCTTGCCCATGTAACGGTTGGGGTCACCGTCACGGAGCTCAATGGCCTCGAAGGCACCGGTGGAGGCGCCGGACGGAACTGCAGCACGGCCGGTGCTGCCATCGTCGAGGCCCACCTCGACCTCGACCGTGGGGTTGCCTCGGGAGTCCAGGATTTCCCGGGCTACGACGACGTCGATGGACGGCACGAGCATCTCCTTCTGGGATGTGACGCTGGGTGTGCGGTGGCATGTCGGGCCGTGGGATGGCCCCGCCGACTAGAGCCTAACCGCCTCCGGGCGCTCGGCCGGCCGACCGCCCGCCCGCTGGGACGAAAAAGGGCCCGAATACCCGCCTTCCGGTACATAGGACCCTTGACCGCCGGCACACATGCCGCCGCCCGGCGCGTGGGGGGACGACGCGCCGGGCGGTCGGGCTGCCGCGGCGCCGCACGGGCGGCCGCGGGTGTCACTGCAGGATTCAGCTGAGCTTCAGCTTCTGGCCCGGGAAGATCAGGTCGGCGTCCGAGACGATGTCCTTGTTGAGCTCGAAGAGCTTCTCCCAGCCGCCCTTGACGCCGTTGGCCTCGGCGATGGTGCCCAGGGTGTCGCCCGCCTTGACCTCGTACGAGCCGTTGCCGGTCTTGACGGCCGGGGCCTCGGCGCGCTCGGAGCGGGTGACCGGCGCGGGGGTCTCGCGCTTGGTCTCCTTCTTCGGCGCCGTCTGCTTCGGCTGCGTCTTCTTGGTCTCGGTCTTCGTCTCCGTCTTCTTCGGGGTGTCGGTCGCGCCACCACCGGTGTAAGCGGAGTTCGAGAGGCCCTTGCCGCAGACCGGCCAGGCGCCCTTGCCCTGGCCCTTGAGGACCTTCTCGGCGATGGCTATCTGCTGCGACTTGGAGGCCTGGTTGGCCTGCGCGGCGTACGACTTGCCGCCGTACGCGGCCCACGTCGAGGACGAGAACTGCAGGCCGCCGTAGTACCCGTTGCCCGTGTTGATGGACCAGTTGCCGCCGGACTCGCACTGCGCCACGGCGTCCCACTGGGAGGCGGTGGCGGCGGAGGCCGAGCCGGCCGCCATCAGGGGGGCGGCGACGGCGACACCGGTGACACCGGCGAGCGTGACGATGCGGGCGGCCTTGGAGGCGCGGCGGTGCTTGCCCTTGCCGGAAATCAGCATGGAGTTCTCCTCACCGACGCCTGCGAGGTGAGCTGTCGGGTTCGGGCTGATGAGTGCCCGGCCGTGCGGTGTGGCGCACGACTTAACCCCTAGCCGTTCCCCTGCCGTCTCTCAACGGCCGGTCCCGGCGCCTACCTTGGTTCCCCCGCTCCTGCCTTCGGCGCTTGACGCGACGACTGTTCCCCCCGTCCGCCGGCAGGATTCGGCGATGCGGTCGAAGGAGCCCGCGGTGGCGGGCGACTCAGAAGGTAGACAGGTCCCTCCCCGATGTTCAACGAGGAACACCGGGGAGAAACGGGCCCTACTTGCGCCCCTCCCGATGGCATTTGCGCAGGTGAGGGCGGGGTTTGCGGAAGGTCACAGGCGGGACACGCCAGTTGACCGGAAGAGACACATGTCTCACTTGCAGATAACGGACATTCAGCCTTTTCTGGGTGTCCGAAGTGCCGCTATTTTCAACTTAGATCCAGATTCTGACCGGGCTTGATCAGATCTGCGTCATCGCCGATGACCTGCTCATTGGCCTGGTAGAGCGCGTTCCAGCCGCCCTTGACCCCCTTGGCAGACGCGATGGTCGCCAGACTGTCGCCCGCCTGGACCGTGTACGAGGGGTCTGACGCCGCGTCGGATGTGACGGGCACCTCAAGAGCGGGCGCACCACGGTGCTTGCCGACGCCGGAGGGGTCCGGGATGCCGGCCGGGTCGGTCGTGGCACCCGGGGTGCCCGGGGCCGACGGGGAAGCGGGGGCGCTCGGGTCGGCCGGGGTGACCGGAGCGGTCGGGTCCGGGCTGCCGGGCGTGGTCGGGGTCCCCGGGGCGGTCGGGTCGGAGGGCGCCGTCGGGGTGCCCGGGGCCGTCGGGTCGCCGGGGGCGCCCGGGAGCACCGGGGCGCCCGGCGAGGTGGAGGGGGCGTCCGGGTCGGGCATGACGGGCAGTCCGCTGTTGGGCGCGAGCGGCGCCGGCGGAAGCGTGAAGACCGGGGACGGGGTCGGGGTCGGGGCGCCGAAGTCCTGGGGCTTCGCGCCGGAGCCGCCCGCCGGGACGGAGTCGTCGGGGCGCGAGGGGCTCGCGCCGATCGGACCGAGGGTGCCGGGCAGGCCCGGGTCGACGGCCGCCGCGGGGCCCTGCTGGGTCAGTCCGGCCGACTCCGAGCAGTGGCCGAAGGCCGAGGGGCCCTGGGCGCCCAGCACGCGCTCGGCGACGGCGATCTGCTGCGAGCGGCTCGCGAGGTCGGGGCGCTCGGCGAACTCCAGGCCGCCCGAGGCGTTCCACTGCTCCTGCGTGAACGAAAGTCCGCCGTAGGCACCGCTGCCGGAGTTGGCGCTCCAGGAGCCGCCGCTCTCGCACTCGGCGACCGTGTCCCACGTGGAGGCCTCGGCCGCGCTCGCGCCGGTGGCGGCGAGCAGGGGCAGGGCCAACGCGGAACCGGTGACTCCGGCGGTGACGACTATCGCGGGTACCTGGCGGGGCCGTCTGTGGCGGCCGTTCCCGGAACGCATGAGCTGCACCTTTCGCATAACGGCTGGGTAACGGCAGAACCTAGCCGTCTTAGCACGCGAGTAACAACTCTCGACGGGGGCTGACTTACGGTCAAAGGGGGTTCAGGGGTTTCGGGCTGTGAACTTGACGGGAAGGGTGCGCAGGCCACGCATGATCAGACCCCCGCGCCAGCGAAGCTCGTTGGGCGGAACAGCGAGTTCCAGATCCGGCAGACGCGTCAGCAAAGTCGCAAGCGCCGTCTGTCCCTCAAGTCGTGCGAGCGGAGCACCCAGGCAGTAGTGGATTCCGTGCCCGTACCCGAGGTGCTGGTTGTCGGTACGGGAGAGGTCGAGCGTGTCCGGATCGGCGAACCGCTCGGGGTCGCGGTCGGCCGCGGCCAGGACGACGAGGACCGGGTCGCCCGCCGCCACCTGCTGCCCGCCGAGGGTCAGCGGCTCGGTGGCGAACCGCCAGGTGGCCAGCTCCACGGGGCCGTCGTAGCGCAGCAGTTCCTCGATGCCGGTCTCCAGCAGGGCGCTCTCGCCGGCGGCGAGGGAGTCCTGGAGGCGGGTGCGCTGATCGGGGTTCATGAAGAGGGAGTGGACGCCGTTGCCGATGAGGTTGACGGTGGTCTCGAATCCGGCGAACAGCAGGATGAAGGCCATGGCGGTGGCCTCGGCCTCCGTCAGGTGGTCGCCGTGGTCGCTCGCGCGGATCAGGTCCGAAATCAGGTCATTGCCCAGATCGTCCCGTTTGCGGTGGATGAGTTCGCCGAGATAGGTCCGCATCTGCTTCACGGAGCGGGCCACCCCGCCGCGCGGGCCGCCGCCGTGCCGGATCATCATCCCGGCCCAGTCGCGGAAGTCGTCCTGGTCCTCGCGCGGTACGCCGAGCATCTCGCAGATGGCGTAGATGGGGAGGGGGAAGGCGAACTCGTGGATGAGGTCCGCTTCCCCCCGGCTCGCGAACTGCTCGATGAGGTGGTCGGTCAGCTCCTGCACCCGCGGGGTGAACTCGGCCACCCTGCGCGGGGTGAACGCCTTCGACACCAGCCGCCGCAGCCGCGTGTGGTCGGGCGGGTCGATGTTGAGCAGATGCGTCATCAGCTCCGCCTTGCGCTCCCCCGGGATCCCGGTCTTGCCCTTGGCGTGCGCCGGCTCCGCGTGGTGCGCCGGGTTCTTGCTGAGCCGCTGGTCGGCGAGGGCCTGGCGGGCGTCGGCGTACCGCGTGACCAGCCAGGCCTCGACCCCGCTGGGGAGCTTCGTGCGGTGCACCGGGGCGTGCTCGCGCAGCCAGGCGTACGCCGGGTACGGGTCGGTCGCGAACTCCCAGTCGAACAGGGTCGGGCCCTGGGGAGGCGTGCCGTCTTGGGGGGATGCGGGGGCTGCGGGGGTCGGCTCATGCACCCGCTGACCGTATCCCGCGCGCCCGCCGCCATCCCATATGGGTCGTTCGCCGCGGCTGTCCGTAGATCCGCCAACGCTTGACCTCGCCTTCCCCGGCGTTCCTACTTTCGGTCTTGTGGATGTGAGGATCTTGAGGAGCAGCTTCGCGGTGGTCGAGAGAAGGGCCGAGCACGCGGTCAAGTACTTCTACTCCCACCTCTTCTGGCACAACCCCGGGATCCGCGAGCTCTTCCCGGCCTCCGCCGAGGACATGGAACGCCAGCGCGACCGGCTCTTCGCCGCGCTGACCCACGTGGTCGCCCGCCTCGACGACGAGAGCCTGCTCCCCTACCTCCACGACCTCGGCCGCGACCACCGCAAGTTCCTCGCCGGCCCCGAGCACTACGCGGCCCTCGGCGCCTCCTTGCTCGCCGCACTCGCCCGCACCTGCGGCGAGGCCTGGACCCCGACCGTGGAGAAGGCCTGGTCCGAGGCGTACCAGGTGATCGCCGAGGCCATGATGGCCGGGGCCGCCGCGAGCGAGGACCCGCCGTGGTGGGACGCCGAGATCGTGCGCCACCTCCAGTACGGGCAGGACATAGGGGTGCTGACCCTGCGCCCGCACGCCCCCTTCCCCCACCTCCCCGGCCAGTACGCGAGCGTCAGCAGCGAGCGGGTCCCGAGGACCTGGCGCACGTACTCCATCGGGAACGCCCCGCGCCCGGACGGCACCCTCGACCTGCACGTCAGCCGGATCGAGGGCGGCCGGCTCAGCACCGCCCTGGTCCGTGAGGTGCGGCCCGGCGAGGCGCTGCGGATCGGCGCGGCCGGCGGGCAGCTGACCTTCCGCCGCGCCGACCGGCCCGTCACCCTCATCGCTGCGGGCACCGGCTGGGCGCCGGTCCGGGCCATCGTGGAGGAGCTCGCCGGGCAGCCCCCCGATCAGGACGTACGGCTCTTCGTCGTCGCCCGGGACGCCGCGCACCTGTACGACCGCCCGCTGATCGACGAGTACGCCGCCGCCTTCGGCCGGCTCGGCGTCACCTACATCACCCCCGCCCCCGGGCAACACCGCGAGCAGGCCACCGGGCGCCTCGCGACCGCGCTCGGCCACCGGGCCATGTGGCCCGAGCAGGACGTGTACCTGAGCGGGCCGCCGCCGTTCGTCGAGCAGACCGTGCAGGTGCTGAAGGAGCTGGGCGCGCTGCCGGGCCGGATCTTCCACGACTCGGTGCCGGCCGCGGGCACCGGCCACGGCCCGGGCGGCCGTCCCCTGGGCTTCGGCGAGTGGTTCCTGGGCCGCCCCGGGCCGCAGTGGCACAACCCCTCGGGCCGCGCGCCGCGCTAGATCGTCCGCTCCCCGCCGCTCCCGAGGCCCTCGGCGGCGCGGATCGCGTCCCGGTAGGCGCGGGCCGCCGCGCGCAGCGCGGTCTCGGGGTCGACGCCCGCCGCTTCGGCGCGCGCCGCCAGTTCCAGCAGCTCGTACCCGATGCCCTCGCCGCGGGGCAGTTCCACGGCGAGGGCGCCCGTACGGACCCGCCCGGCCAGTTTGGCCGCGAGCGCGAGCCCGGGCTGGCCCAGCGGGATCCCGTCGGTGACCGACTCCCGCTGCTTCTCGACCGCCTTGGTGCGCTGCCAGTGCGCGCTGACGTCCTCCGGGGTCTGCGCGTCCGCGTCCCCGAAGACGTGCGGGTGCCGGTGGATCAGCTTCTCGACGAGGCCCCCGGCCACGTCGTCGATGGAGAACGGCTCGTCACCGTCCTCCTCGGCGATCCGTGCGTGGAAGACCACTTGCAGCAGGACGTCGCCGAGCTCCTCGCGCAGCGCGTCCCGGTCGCCGTCCTCGATGGCCTCGACGAGTTCGTACGCCTCCTCGGTGGCGTACTTGACCAGTCCCTCGTGGGTCTGGCGCGAGGTCCAGGGGCATTCGCGGCGGACCCGGTCCATCACCTGGACCAGGTCGAGCAGGCGGGCGCCGGGCAGGTCGTACGAGCCCGGCAGCAGTTCGAGGTCGGGCATGTCGACGCGGCCGGAGCCGGCCAGCCGGGCCAGCCCGTCGGTGAGCCGCCGGTCGCCCTCGCCGGACGGGATCACCACGACGGTGCGGCCGCCGGCGCAGGCCTCGACGAGCGCGTGCGCGTCGGGGGACTCGTGCGCGACCTTGACGCCCGCCTCGCGCAGGTACGGCAGCTGCGGGTGGCCGGGGTCGGCGCACAGCACGCGGTCCGCGGCGCGCAGGGCCTGCCAGGCCGGCCAGGACAGCAGGCCGGGGGCGACCCGGTGGCTCGCCGTGAGCAGGACGATGCGGCCGGCGGCCGTACCGTCGGTGCCCGCCGGGCGGGGCGGTGACGGGGCGGGCACGGCGGCGGGTCCGGCGGGGGCGGGTTCGGCGGTGTGGTCGGTCACCCTCCGAACCTACCTCCGGACGGGCGGCTCAGGCTCCGGCGGGGGCCTGCTCGGGCCGGGTCCGCTGGACGATCCAGGGGGTCTCCGGGTCTCCGAGCACGATCTGCCGCGCGTCCCAGACCCCGTAGCGCGGGTTCACCTCGATGTGCAGGGCCTTCGCGGCGGAAGCCAGCTTCTCGACGGCCTTGTCCTGGCTGCCGTAGCTCTCGAAGAGCTTGTCGCGCAGCAGCTTGAAGCGGGCGTCGGCGTCGAGCTGCCCGGGCGCGAGCTGGGCCTGCTCCAGGGCGGCCGCGGCGAGCTTCTCGGTGCCGCCCGCCTGCTGCAGCTGGGCCTTGCGGAAGTCCTGCACCTCCTTCTCGCTGACGCTCACGCCCGCGTCCTCGGCGGCCCGTTCCAGCACGATCGTCTGGATCATCTTGTTGAGCTTGACCCGCTCCAGGTCGGGCGAGGACTGGATCAGCTGGGCGGCGGTGGAGCCGGTCTCGTTCTGCGCCGCGCGGACGTCGTTGACCTGGGCCTGGAGCGCGGAGGTGGTGATGCGTTCGCCGCCGACGACGGCCGCGGTGCCGGGCCGGGCCTGGCCCGAGCAGGCGGACAGCAGGGGGGCCGCCGCGAGCAGGACGGCGGAGACGGAGAGCGCAGTGCGACGGTGCAAAGGAGCCTCCAGGGCCGGGAGATTGTGCGTCGGTGCACAAGGTCCGTGCGGTGATCGATGGTATGCAGTCTGAGCGGTCCGAGCCACTGGTTCGACCAACGATTCCCGGGGTGTTGGGGTACGCGTCTGTTGATGTCACCGCCACTCGGCGGCCACCCTCCGGTCCACCGGCGGTGCCACAGTCGGCCCACCATGTCGACACCGCACCGCTCGCCGCGCCGCCTGAGCCTGCGCGGCTCGGCCCTCGCCGCCCTGATCACGGTGGTGGCCGTCTGCGCCGGGGACGCGGTCGCCCGCGTCTTCCCGTACGGACACCGCCACCGCAGCATCAACGACCTCGGCAACCAGTTCGTCCCCTTCCACGCCCACCTGTGGGACCTGCTGCACGGGCGGGCCCGGGGCGGGCTGCTGTTCAACTGGCAGTCCGGCTTCGGCACCAGCTTCCTGCCCGACTTCGGCACCTACCTCTCCAGCCCCTTCGCGGTGCTCGTCGCCCTCTTCCCGCGCGAGGACATCGACCTCGCGGTGTACGTGGTCACGGTGGTGAAGACGGCCGCGGCCGCGGCGGCGATGGCCTGGCTGCTGCGCACGCAGCGCCGCGGGCCGGGGTGGGCGGCGGGCCTGCTGGGGGCCTCGTACGCGCTGTGCGGCTGGTCGGTGATCGAGGCCTCGTACAACCCGATGTGGCTGGACGGGCTGATCGCCTTCCCGCTCCTGTGCCTGACGGGTGAATGGGCGCTGCGCGGGCGCCGGCCCGCCCTCGCCGTCCTGGTGGTGGCGGTGTCCTGGACGGCGAACTTCTACACGGCCTACATGGCGACGCTGGGCGCGGCCCTGGTGCTCCTGGTACGGGTGGTGCTGACGCGCGAGGGCGTCGGGGAGCGGCTGGCGGTGCTCTGCCGCGGCGCCCTGACGACCCTGCTGGGCGTCGCGGTGTCCGCGCCGGTGCTGGTGCCGCTGTTCCTGAGCTCGAAGCAGGCGTACCCGGGGTGGACGCGGCAGTTCGACCCGGTGTCCTGGCCGGACCTGTTCGCGCGGATCCTGCCCGCGACGTACTCCTTCTCCTCGCCGGCGCTCTTCGTCGGCACGGGGACGCTGCTGCTGGTCGCGGCCCTGCCGTTCCACACGGCCGTACCGCTGCGCACCCGCCTGTGGTGGGCGGGGCTGACGGCGGCGGTGCTGCTCTCCTTCCAGTGGACGCCGACGCATCTGGCCTGGCACGTCTTCGCGACCCCGAACGGCAGCCCGTACCGGCAGACGTTCGTGCTGGCCGGGGTGGCCGTGATCGCCGCGTGGACCGGGCTGGCGGCCGGACTGCCCGGGCTCCGGGCGCTGGCGGCGGGGGCCGCGGTGCTGGCCGCGGCGGCCGTGGCGGCGAGCGCCAGCACGCTGGCGACGGCCTGGGGCCTCGCGCTCTTCTGCGGCGGCCTGGCGGCGGCCGCCGCGGCCTGGTGGTCCCTGCGCCACCGCCGGCTGGTGCTGCCGGCGGCCGGGGTGCTGGCGCTCGTACTGATCGGGCAGGCGGCCGCGACCGCCGCGTTCGGGCACAAGGGCAAGCTGGGCGGGCTGGACGACTACCCCTCCTGGGGCACGGCGCACACCGCGCGCTCCGAGGCCCTGGCCGGCGCCGAGGGCTGGCCCGCGTACCGCACGGACCCGAGCCGGCCGGCGCTGACCGGCAACGATCCGCTGCTGCTGGGCGGGGAGGGCGGCGCGTACTACAGCAGCCACACCCCGGACGTGTTCACGCGGACGATGGTGGCGCTCGGCGCGGGCTGGACCTCGCGCGGGCGCAACGTGCAGAGCATCGACAACCCGGTGACGGACGCGCTCTTCGCGGTCGGCGCCCGCCTGCGGCCCGACGGAACGGTCAGCCGCGCGGGGGACGTCCCGCCGCTGATCACGATCCGCCCGGCGGGGCCCGTCCCCTCCTACGGCCCCTTCGACGGCCCCCCGTTCGCCAACCAGGAGCTGCTGCTGGGCACGCGGGTGTACGAGGACCCCGTCGCGCCCGGGGTGTGCCGCGCGGGGACCGAGGCCTACCTGTGGGCCCCGGAGTACAACGCGACGGCCCGCCTCGCGGACGGCCGCGCCTTCCGCCTGAACGGCAACGCGCCGCGCAACCGGGCGGCCCTCCAGCCGCTGGGCACCTCCCGGGGGGCATCCTCGGCGCTGGTCTTCGACGCTTCGGCGCCGCCGCGCTGGGCCCTGTCCTGCCTGGACCGCGCCCGCCTCGACCCGGCGGTGGCGGCCCTGCGGGCATCGGCGCCGACGGGGCTGCGGGTCGGCTCCTCGACCGTCGGCGCCACGGTCCCGGCGGGCACCACGGGGACGGCGGTCCTCTCCTCCCCGGCGATCGCGGGCTGGACCTGCAACGGCCGGCCGGCCACGCCCTACCTGGGCCTGGTGTCCGTCCCGCTGACCCCCGCCACCACCACGATCAGCTGCTCGTTCCGCCCTCCGGGCCTCGTCCCGGGCTCGGCGGCGGCGGGAGCGGCCCTGCTGGTCCTGGCCGGGCTGCTGCTGGTGGAGCGCCGCCGCGGGCGGCGGGCCGGGCTCGGACCCGGTCCGCAGGGCCCGCGGGCCGGCGCGACCGCGGAACTCGCCCCGGCCGGGGCCTGAGGCGCGGCCGACCCCGCCCGGCTCAGCGGACCTGGCTGAGCCAGTGCAGGGTCCGGCGCACCTCCGTGGAGAAGGGGTGGTTCGGACCGTGCACGCGGTCCGCGTCGAAGAGGAGGCGGGCCAGGGTGTCGTGCGCGGCCGGCCGGTCGCCCAGGGAGAGCAGCAGGTGGGCTATCCGGCGCCGGACCTCCAGCGGGAGCCCCGGGTCCGGGTTGGCGTAGTGGTTCTCGAACAGCGGGAGCAGTGAGCGGTACTCGGCCAGGGCCGCCCCCGGCGCGTCCAGCTGCTCCAGGCACTGGGCCGCGTCGTAGCGGAAGCGCAGGGACTGGGGGTCGCCGGCCGGGAACTCGTCGGCGAGGCGGCGCAGTTCGGGCAGGGCGCGGCGGTACTGCCCGTCGTCCATCAGCGTGGCCGCGTACTGCTTGCGCAGGGAGCGGACCACGGTGGAGTGCTCGCCGTGCTCGGCCTCCGCGGCCGGGAGGATCCCGCCGAGGATGTCCACGGCCTGGGTGAGGCGGCCCTGCTCCAGCAGGCTGCGGGCCTCGTCCACCGCGGCCGGGATGTCCGGCTTGGGCGGCGCCTGGGGCGCGGGCGGCGTCGTCGGCTGCGGCGGGATGGTGGCGGCGCGGTCCGGCCAGGGGGCGTGCGGGCGCAGGAACGGGCGGGTCGGGTCGAGCGTGCCCGCCGGGGTGCCCTGCTTGGGCAGCAGCGGGGCGAGGGCCTCGTACACGTGCTGCGCGGAGGCCGGCCGGTCCTGCGGGTCCTTCGCCAGGAGGTGCAGCAGGACCGCCTCCAGCTGGTGCGGGACCTCCGGGCGCAGCCGGCGCACCGGGACGGGCGGCTCGTAGAGGTGGCGGTGCAGGACGCCGAGCGCGGTGGACCCGGCGAACGGCACGTTGCCGCTGAGGAGTTCGTACAGCAGCACGCCGAGTGCGTACAGGTCGGTGTACGGGCCGACGGCGCCGCCCATCGCCTGCTCGGGCGCCATGTACGCCGGGCTGCCGATCGGGGTGCCGGTGCTGGTGAGCCGGGTGGTGTCGGTGTCCATCACCGAGGCGACACCGAGGTCGAGGACCAGTACGGTGCCGTCCGGCCGGACCATCACGTTGCGCGGCTTCAGGTCGCGGTGCACGATCGGCACCGCGTGCACGGCCGACAGCACCCCGCACAGCTGCGCGACCACGGCGACCGCCCACGGCCAGGGGTACGGATCGTGCTGGGCGAGGTGGTCGGCGAGGTCGGTGCCCTCGACGTAGCCCATGACGAGGAACAGCTCGTCGCCGTCGCTGCCCGCGTCGTGGACGGTGACCAGACCCGGGTGGTCCACCTGCGCCGTGACCCGGCATTCGCGCACGAAGCGGCGGCGCAGCTCGTCCGCGACGGAGCCGGGGCCGGCCACCTTGTCGGGGCGCAGCAGCTTGACGGCGACGCGGCGGTCCAGCCTCTGGTCGTACGCCGTCCACACCTGGCCCATGCCGCCCTGTCCCAGGACGGAGGCCAGGCGGTAGCGCTCGCCGATGATCCGGTCGTCCTCCGTCACCGGGCCTGGCCCTCAGCGTCGTTGCCGGGGGCGTTCGGGTTCGGGCCGGCGCCAGGGTTGGGGTGGGGGTTGTGGGGGTGCGGCGTCTGCTTGCGCAGCAGTTCGCTCAGCTCGTCGAGCTCGGCGCGGACCTGCCCGATGCGCGGCGGGTTGGCCGGTCCGGGGGCCGGCGCGGGCGCGGGCGTGGGCGTGGGCGTCTGCTGCTGCACCGGCGGGTACCCGTACGCCGGGCGCTGGGGCTGCTGCGGAACGTACGGCGCGGGCTGCGCCGGGTACCAGGCGGCGGCCTGGGCCGCGGTGCGGCCCGCGTGGTGCTGGATATCGGCGACGAGGAAGTACACGCAGGTCACGAAGCCGGTGATGATGACGCCGAAGGCGCCCGTATTGCCCTGCCAGCCGTCGGTCTCGGGCGTCGGGTCGGCGCCGATCAGCGCGATCCAGCCGACGGAGAGCACGCAGTTGAGGCCCAGCAGCCACCAGTCGCGGGGTTTGCGGGTGACGACCGCGAGCCGCAGCATCGTGGCCCAGCCCAGGAAGCCGCAGCTCAGGACGGGCAGCAGGGCGAACAGCACGCGCAGTGCCACGACTCCCCCGGTACTGGGCTGGGGGCCTTGCTGCGGCGGGAGGCCGGGGCCGTGCATCGCTGCTCCTGACGGACCGTGTCGACGAAGTTTCGGGTCAGAGCGTATACAGCGTTTCCGGCCGTCAGTGAGGGGATGTGCGCAACCGTTGCAGGGTCGCCGCACACCTCCCGGCGGGCGCGGGCCGGCCGGGGCGTGCGGAAATCGCGGACGCCCCCTGACCGGCGGCGACTACCCTCGGCAGTCGAGTTGTTGTTCCAGGGGGGAATCCAGATGCGAAGCCGGACCATCGGCGTGTCGGTGCTGACCACGACGGCCTTGTTCGGACTGACGGCGGCCTGCGCGCCGGCCGGCGGGGGCAAGGCCGCGGACATCGGCCGGGCGGCCCGCGCCGCCGCGCCGGCCGCGGCCGGGGCCACGCCGGCGCCGACCGCGAAGGGCAGGGCGGCGGTCAAGGGCGGCGGCCTGATCGCGGACCTGTCGGGCGCCGAGATCCTGAGCCAGTCGCACGAGGCCATGCGCAAGGTCGAATCGGCCCGCGTCGTCGCGAAGATGCGCGAGGAGGGCACCCGGGTGGAGTTCGACCTCGCCCTCGACAAGAAGGGCAGCTGCAAGGGGTCGATCCGGTACGACGCGATGGGCAAGGTGGACCTGATCAAGTCCGCCGACCTCGTCCACTTCAAGGGCGACGCCGACTACTGGCGGGCCACGGCCGCGAAGGAGCACGCCCCCAAGCGGCAGGCGGAGGCGATGGTCACGATGCTCGCCGACCGCTGGCTGAAGATGCCGGTCTCCGACGCCAAGGCCGCCGCGTTGAAGCAGATGTGCGATCTGAACAAGCTGACGGACGGCGGCGGCCGGCCCCACCCGCTGGCCCGCAAGGGCGAGACGGTGACCATCGACGGCAAGCAGGCGCTGGCCGTCGTGACGGCCGCCAAGGAAGGTACGGAGACCGACTACATCGCCACCCAGGGCACCCCGTACGTCCTCAAGTCCACCGTCTCGGGGGACGACACCGGGGAGGTCCTCTTCTCGGACTTCGGCACGCCGGTCGACACCGCCCTGCCGGAGGGCGCGGACGTCCTGGACCTGTCCAAGCTGGGCGACGGCGGACCGGCCGAGACGGTCTGAGCCTTCGCGGCCCGCGCCGCGGCCGGGGACCGCGTGGTCCCCGGCCGCGGCCGTCCTACGAGCCGAGGATCGTGGTGAGGAACTCCCCGGTCCAGGCCAGCAGTTCCCGCCCGACCAGCGGCTTCCCGCCCACCCGGGCCGTCTTCGGCCGCGGGATCAGCACCTGCGAGGTCGCCGGCTTGAGCACCGCGCCCGGGTAGAGCCGCTTGAGCCGCAGCTCCTGGGACTCCCGCAGCTCCACCGGCCCGAAGCGGATGTTGACGCCCTGGAGGGTGATGTCGCCGACCCCGCAGGCCCGCGCCAGCATCCGCAGCCCCGCCACCAGCAGCAGGTTCTCCACCGGCTCCGGCAGCTTGCCGTAGCGGTCGTGGAGCTCCTCCCGTACGGCCTTGATGTCCGCCTCGGAGTTCGCCGACGCGATGGACCGGTACGCCTGGAGGCGCAGCCGCTCACCGGGCGCGTAGTCGTGCGGGACGTGCGCGTCGACCGGCAGCTCGATCTTCACCTCCAGCGGCGGCTCCTCCTCCACCCCGCCCTCCACGGCGGCCCGGTAGTCGGCGACCGCCTCGCCGACCATGCGGATGTAGAGGTCGAAGCCGACGCCCGCGATGTGGCCGGACTGCTCGCCGCCGAGCAGGTTGCCCGCGCCGCGGATCTCCAGGTCCTTCATCGCCACGTACATGCCGGCGCCCATCTCGGTGTGCTGGGCGATCGTCGCGAGCCGCTCGTGCGCGGTCTCGGTCAGCGGCTTCTCCGGCGGGTAGAGGAAGTACGCGTACCCGCGCTCGCGGCCGCGGCCCACGCGGCCGCGCAGCTGGTGGAGCTGGGAGAGGCCGAAGTTGTCGCCGCGCTCGACGATGAGGGTGTTGGCGTTGGAGATGTCGATGCCGGACTCGACGATCGTCGTCGAGACGAGCACGTCGAACTTCTTCTCCCAGAAGTCCACGACGACCTGTTCCAGGGCCTGTTCGGACATCTGGCCGTGGGCGGTCGCGATCCGCGCCTCGGGCACGATCTCGCGCAGCTTGGCGGCGGCCCGGTCGATGGACTCGACCCGGTTGTGGATGTAGAAGCACTGCCCCTCGCGCAGCAGTTCGCGGCGGATCGCCGCGCCGATCTGCTTCTCCTCGTAGGGGCCGACGAAGGTGAGGACCGGGTGGCGCTCCTCCGGCGGGGTGGTGATGGTCGACATCTCGCGGATGCCGGTGACCGCCATCTCCAGGGTGCGCGGGATCGGGGTCGCGGACATGGTCAGCACGTCCACGTTGGCCCGCAGCTTCTTCAGCTGCTCCTTGTGCTCGACGCCGAAGCGCTGCTCCTCGTCGACGATGACCAGGCCCAGGTCCTTGAACTTGGTCTCCTGCGAGAACAGCCGGTGGGTACCGATGACGATGTCGACCGAACCCTCCTTCAGCCCCTCCAGGGTGGCCTTGGACTCGGTGTCGGACTGGAAGCGGGACAGCGCCTTCACGTTGACGGGGAACTGGCTGTACCGCTCGGAGAAGGTCCCGAAGTGCTGCTGCACCAGCAGGGTGGTGGGGACGAGGACGGCGACCTGCTTGCCGTCCTGGACGGCCTTGAAGGCCGCCCGGACGGCGATCTCGGTCTTGCCGTAGCCGACGTCGCCGCAGATCAGGCGGTCCATGGGGACGGACTTCTCCATGTCCTCCTTGACCTCGGCGATGGTGGTCAGCTGGTCGGGCGTCTCCGCGTACGGGAAGGCGTCCTCCAGCTCGCGCTGCCAGGGGGTGTCCGGGCCGAAGGTGTGGCCGGGGGCGGCCATGCGCGCGCTGTAGAGCTTGATGAGGTCTGCGGCGATCTCCTTGACGGCCTTCTTCGCGCGCGCCTTGGTCTTGGTCCAGTCGGCGCCGCCGAGCCGGTGCAGGGTCGGGGCCTCGCCGCCGACGTACTTGGTGACCTGCTCCAGCTGGTCGGTGGGGATGTAGAGGCGGTCGCCGGGCTGGCCGCGCTTGGCGGGGGCGTACTCGACGAGGAGGTACTCGCGGGTGGCGCCCTGGACGGTGCGCTGCACCATCTCGATGTAGCGGCCGACGCCGTGCTGCTCGTGGACGATGTAGTCGCCGACCTCCAGGGTGAGGGGGTCGATGGACTTGCGGCGCCGGGTCGGCATCCGGCCGAGGTCCTTGGTGGCGGTGCGCTGGCCGGTCAGGTCGGTCTCGGTCAGGACGGCCAGCTTCAGCGCCGGGTCGATGAACCCGTTGTCCAGGGAGCCGCAGGTGACGTGGACGATCGACGGCTCCAGGGTGCGCAGGTCCGCCTCCAGGCGGGCCGCGATGCCCTCGCCGCCGAGCACCTCGACGGTGCGGGCGGCCGGGCCGTGGCCCTCGGTCAGGAAGACGGTGTGCCAGCCGTCGGCGATCCAGCCCTTGGTGTCGGCGAGCGCGCGGGCGGTGTCGCCGCGGTAGGCCTCGGGGGCGTGCATGCCCAGCTTGAGGGTGTCCGCGGCCAGGCCGGCGTCGTCCGCCGCGAACGGGGAGACCGACCACCACATCATGCCGAGCTCGCGCGCGTGCTCCCGTACGTCGGCGATCCCGCGCAGCGAGGCCGCGCCGACGTCGATCGGGGCCTTGCCGCCGCCGGCGGTCGCGGCCCAGGAGGCCATCAGGAACTCCTGGGAGGTGGCGACGAGGTCGGCGGCCCGGGTCCGCACCCGCTCCGGGTCGCAGACCACGGCCATGGACCCGGCCGGCAGGACGTCGATCAGCAGCTCCATGTCGTCGACGAGGACCGGCGCGAGGGATTCCATGCCCTCGACCGCGATCCCCTCGGCGATCTTGTTCAGCAGTTCGCCGAGCTCGGGGTGGGCCTCGGCGAGGGCCGCGGCCCGCTCCCGTACCTCGTCGGTCAGCAGCAGTTCCCGGCAGGGCGGGGCCCACAGTCCGTGCTCGGCGACCTCCAGGGAGCGCTGGTCGGCGACCTTGAAGTAGCGGATCTCCTCGACCTCGTCGCCCCAGAACTCCACGCGCAGCGGGTGCTCCTCGGTGGGCGGGAACACGTCGAGGATGCCGCCGCGCACGGCGAACTCGCCGCGCTTCTCGACGAGCTCGACGCGGGCGTACGCGGCCGCGGCGAGCGCCTCGGTCACCTCGCCCAGATCGGCGCTCTCGCGCTGGCGAAGGCTCACCGGAACCAGGTCCCCGAGCCCCTTGACCTGCGGCTGGAGCACGGAGCGGATCGGCGCGACGACGACGGAGACGGGGCCTGCGGCCGGGTCGTCCTTGCTCGGGTGCACCAGCCGGCGCAGTACGGCGAGCCGCCGGCCCACGGTGTCGCTGCGCGGGGAGAGCCGCTCGTGCGGAAGGGTCTCCCAGGACGGGTACTCGGCCACCTCGTCGGGCGGCAGGAAGGACCGCAGCGCGGCGGCCAGGTCCTCGGCCTCCCGGCCGGTGGCGGTGACCGCGAGCACGGTCCGCCCGCTCCTGGCGGCCAGCGCGGCGATGGCGAAGGGCCGTGCGGCCGGGGGTCCGACGAGGTCCACGTGCATGCGGTTGCCGTCCCCGGCCGCGGTGACCGCCTCGGCGAGGGCCGGGTCCCGGGTGACGGCGTCGAGCAGTCCGTGCAGGCTCATGAAAGGAGGCTTCCGTCCGGTGAAGGGGCAACGCGAAGGACCCGACACGTCTCACGGGCCGGGGCTTCCACCCTACGACGCGCCCCGGTCCCCCGCGCGAGGGATTGCGGCCCCGGCGGGCGCCGGCACACGGCCGTCGGCCCCGGACGGCCCCGAAGGGCCGGCCGGGGCCGGCGGTCCCCCGAACGAACGCCGAGCCGGTTACTCGCTCGCGATCGCGTTCAGTACGTTCATCCGCCCTGCCCGGAAGGCCGGGACCAGTGCGGCGAACAGGCCCACGAAGGCCGACCCGGCGAAGACGCCGATGATCGTCGGCCAGGGGATCTCCAGCACCTTCAGGCCCTCCAGGGCGAGCAGCTGCTGCGCGGTGGCGCCCCAGCCCATGCCCAGGCCCAGGCCCAGCAGGGCGCCGAAGAGGGCGATGACCACCGACTCCAGGCGGATCATGCGGCGCAGCTGGCGGCGGGAGAGGCCGATGGCGCGCATCAGGCCGATCTCGCGGGTCCGCTCGACCACGGAGAGGGCCAGGGTGTTCACGACGCCCAGGACCGCCACGATGATCGCGAGGCCGAGGAGCCCGTAGACCATGTTCAGCAGCTGGCCGACCTGGTCCTTGAGGGTCTGCTTGTAGTCGGTCTGGTTCTGCACCGCGTACTGGGGGTACTCGGCGAGCGCGCCCTTGACGGCGCCGTACGCGGCGTCCGCCTTCCCGTCGGCGGCCTTGGCCAGCAGCATGAACGGCCGCGGCATCCGGTCGGCCGGAAGGAACTGCTCGGCGGTGGCGGTGCTGATGTACTTCACGCCCTTGTCGAGGTTGCCCTCGTCGGAGGTGATCGCGGCGACCTTCAGCCGGGTGGTCCGGCCGCCGGCGAAGGCGACCGTCAGCTCGTCGCCGACCTTGACGTGGTGCTCGTCCGCGTAGAGCGAGCCGACCGAGATGGCGTCCTTGCCGTACGCCGCCGCGTGCTCGCCGGCGATCATCTTGCGCCGGACGTCCTGGGCGTACGTCGGGTCGGTGACGCTGATGCCGTCGTCCTTGACGGAGCCGTCGGGAGCGGTGATCTTCGCCTCCACCTCCCGGTAGGCGGTGACGTGGTCCAGGTCCTTGGTGGCGCGCAGCGCCTGCTCGGCCTGCGGCATGATCGGCTGGCCCGTCTGGGACTGGACGATGTAGTCCGCGCCGACCGACTTGTCGAGCTCGTCGGTGGCGGAGGCCACCATCGAGGAGCCGACCACCGACAGGCAGGCGACCAGCGCCAGTCCGATCATCAGGGCGGCGGCGGTGGCGCCGGTGCGCCGCGGGTTGCGCAGCGCGTTGCGCTCGGCGAGCCGGCCGACGGAGCCGAAGGGCCGCAGGACGATGCCGGACAGCAGCCGGACCACGAGGCCGGCGAGCAGCGGGCCGATCACGATGAAGCCGATGAGGGTGAACAGCACGCCCAGGCAGAGCCAGAGCGAGCCGGCCGACGCCTTGTCGGCGCCCGCGGCGAGGAAGAGGCCCGCGCCGCCGATGCCGGTGAGGACCAGGCCCACGGCGGCCCGGATCCGGCCGGCCTTCTTGTCGCCGGGGGTGCCGGCGTCGCGCAGGGCGGCCATCGGGGAGACCTTGCCGGCCCGGCGGGCCGGGATGAAGGCCGAGACGACGGTGACGACGATGCCGAGCACCAGGCCGACGACCGGGGTGGTCCAGGCGACGGTCAGGTCGTCGGTGGACAGGTGCATGCCCATCTGGCCCATGAGCTGCATCAGGCCGACGGCCAGCCCCACACCGGCCCCGACCCCGAGGACCGAGCCGACCAGGCCGAGCAGGAAGGCCTCGACGATCACGGACTTGAGTATCTGGCCGCTGTCGGCGCCGATGGCGCGCATCAGGCCGATCTCGCGGGTGCGCTGGGCGACCAGCATCGAGAAGGTGTTGAAGATGAGGAAGATGCCGACGAGGAAGGCGATCCCGGCGAAGCCGAGCATCACGTACTTCATGACGTCGAGGAAGGAGCCGACGTCCTTGCGGTTGGCGTCCGCGGACTCCTTGGCGGTCTGGAGCTTGTACGTGTCCGCGCCGACGGCCTTCGCCACGTTCGCCTTCAGCCGGTCGTCGCCGACCCCGTCCTTCGCGGTGACGTTGACGTGCGTGAACAGGCCGGGGCCGCCGAGCAGTTTCTCCTGCGCGGTGGCGGTGTCGAAGTAGACGATCGCGGCGCCCGGGTTGGTCACGGTGAAGGTCGCGATGCCGCTGATCCTCGCGCGGACGTCCCCGGTGATGGCGATGGTGCGCAGCTCGTCGCCGAGCTTCAGGTGGTGCTTCTTCGCGGTGTCGGCGTCGACCATCATCTCGGTCGGGCCGCGCGGGGCCTGGCCGGAGGTGATCTTCATCGACTTGAGCTCGTTGTCGTTCCAGTTGCCCGCGATGGTCGGGGCGCCGGTGGTCGAGCCCATGTTCTCGTTCTTGGCGTTCACCACCGTCACGGACATCGAGACCACGGCGCCCTCGGCGCTCTTGACGCCCTCGGCCTTCGCCACCTGCTCGACGGCCGAGGCCGGCAGCACCTCGGGCTTGCCGCGGTTGGGGTTGTCCTCCCCGTCCTTGGCCACCTTCGCGCTGACGGTGACGTCGGCGCTGGTGACGCCGAAGAGCTTGTCGAAGGTGGTGTTCATGGTGTCGGTGAACACCAGCGTGCCGCAGACGAAGGCGACGGAGAGCAGGACGGCGACGGCCGAGAGCGCCATCCGCCCCTTGTGCGCGACGAAGTTGCGCCGCGAGGTCTTCAGTACGGTGCCGGCGCTCACGAGGTCCGCCCGCGCGCGTCGAAGTCCTTCATGCGGTCGAGGACCTGTTCGGCGGTGGGCCCGTACATCTCGTCCACGATCCGGCCGTCGGCCAGGAAGATCACACGGTCCGCGTACGAGGCGGCCACCGGGTCGTGCGTGACCATCACGATGGTCTGGCCGAGCTCGTCCACCGAGCGGCGCAGGAAGCCGAGGACCTCGGCGCCGGCCCGGGAGTCCAGGTTTCCGGTGGGCTCGTCGCCGAAGATGATCTGCGGGCGGGCCGCGAGGGCGCGGGCGACGGCCACGCGCTGCTGCTGGCCGCCGGAGAGCTCGGTCGGGCGGTGCTTGAGACGCCCGGCGAGACCGACGGTCTCGACGACGCGGTTCAGCCACTCCGCGTCGGGCTTGCGGCCCGCGATGTCCATGGGGAGCGTGATGTTCTCCAGGGCGTTGAGCGTGGGCAGCAGGTTGAAGGCCTGGAAGATGAAGCCGATCCGGTCGCGGCGCAGCTGCGTGAGCTTCTTGTCCTTCAGCCCGGTGATCTCGGTGTCGTCCAGGTGGATCTGCCCGCTGGTCACCGTGTCGAGACCGGCGAGGCAGTGCATCAGCGTGGACTTGCCGGAGCCGGAGGGGCCCATGATCGCCGTGAACTGGCCGCGCTTGATGTCCACGTCGACCTCGTCGAGGGCGACCACGCGGGTCTCCCCGGCGCCGTAGGCCTTGACGACCTTGCGCGCCCGGGCCGCGACGGCTCCATGCCCTCCAGTACCCCCGTGCCTGGTTTCGGTCATAGCCGTTGTCACGGTGTTTCCCCTCGTTGATAGGCCGTTCGCGCTGTCGCGTAGGTGGCCGGATTCCGCTGTCTTGCCGTCGTGAAGTCTGCGGGGCCGGAGGCGGCCGGCGCCCTGGTGCCCATCGCCGTATCCGCAGGGGGGTTAACCCCACCCCGCCCGTAGGAACCAGTTAAGGACCTCATCCGGCCGTCCTCCTCCTCCGCCGGGACGAACGGCCCCTGGGCCCTTGTGAGGAGCAACCCCTAGGGGTTCTGCATCCTTTGGCGGACCGGCTCTGGGGGATACCGGGGGGATACCGCCGGATACCCCGCGATGAGATGGTGTTCCCCGCACATGCGTGCACGGTGAAAGGATCTTGGTGGACGCGGAGGAGAGCACGGGCGAACGCACCGGGGAAACGGCGGCTTGCGGATCCGGAACCGCAGCCGCAGCCGCAGCCGCTTCGGGGACCGGCGGGCGGGCGCCCCGTACCGCCCTGGTCAGTGCCCTCATGTTGGCGATGGCGCTCGCCGCCCTCGACAGCTCCATCGTCTCCACCGCCGTCCCCCAGATCGTCGGCGACCTCGGCGGCTTCTCCGTCTTCTCCTGGCTCTTCGCCGGCTACCTCCTCGCCGTCACCGTCACCCTCCCCGTCTACGGCAAGCTCTCCGACACCTTCGGCCGCAAGCCCGTGCTCCTGTTCGGCATAGCCCTGTTCGTCGTCGGCTCGCTGCTGTGCGCGCTCGCCTGGAACATGGCCGCCCTCATCGCCTTCCGCCTGGTCCAGGGGCTCGGCGGCGGCGCCCTCCAGGGCACCGTGCAGACCCTGGCCGCCGATCTGTACCCGCTCAAGGACCGGCCGAGGATCCAGGCCCGGATGTCCTCCGTCTGGGCCGCCTCCGCCGTGGCCGGCCCGGCGCTCGGCGGGCTCATCGCCTCGTACGCCGACTGGCGCTGGATCTTCCTGATCAACCTGCCGCTCGGCGTCCTGGCCCTGTGGATGCTCGCCCGCCACCTCGTCGAGCCCGTACGCTCCCCCGGGCGCCGCGGCCCGGTCGACTGGGCCGGCGCCCTCGCCGTCTTCGCCTGCGGCGGACTGCTGCTCTTCGCCCTCGTACAGGGCGGGGTCGCCTGGCCCTGGCTCTCCGCCCCCTCCCTCGGACTCCTGGGCGCGAGCGCGGTACTGGCGGCCGCGGTCGTCCGGATCGAACGCCGGGCCGCAGAACCGATCATCCCGGGGTGGGTCTGGCGCCGGCGCACCATCGCCGCCGTCAACCTGGCCCTCGGCGCGCTCGGCGTCCTCATGATCGCCCCGATGGTCTTCGTCCCGACGTACGCCCAGTCCGTACTCGGCCTCGGGGCCATCAGCGCCGGCCTCGTCATGTCCGCAATGACCCTCACCTGGCCGCTGTCCGCCGCCTTCAGCCAGCACGTCTACCGGCGCATCGGCTTCCGCAACTCCGCCGCCGTCGGGATCTCGCTGGCCGCCGTGATCCTGTTCTCGTTCACGCTGCTCCCGTACCCCGCCCGGCCCTGGCAGCCCACGCTGATCATGCTGCTGCTCGGCGCCGCCCTCGGACTGTTCCAACTGCCGCTGATCGTCGGGGTCCAGTCCACCGTGGGGTGGTCCGAGCGCGGTACGACCACCGCCTCCGTTCTGTTCTGCCGCCAGGTCGGGCAGAGCCTCGGGGCCGCGCTGCTCGGCGCCGTCGCCAACGCGACGATCGCCGCCCGGCTGGCGCACGCCCCCATGCCCGGGCTGCCGGACCACCTCGACGACGTGTCCAAGGCGCTCGACCGGCCGGAACTGCTCCCCCCGGCCGCCGCCGACTACCTGCGCGCATCGGTGGCCACCGCCGTCGACCACATCTTCCTCGGCGCGACCGCCGCGGCGGTCGCGGCCCTGCTGGTCCTGCTCCTCGTGGCGCCGCGGCGGTTCCCGATACTGGAGGAGCACCAGGACAAGCAGCAGGAGCAGGAGCAGCAGCAGGCCGACACGTAGGCCGACCGCACCCCGTCCGGCTTGTCATGACCCCGGTCAACGGAGTAGACCTCGGAGTCCTGCATCCCGGAGTTCCGCGTCCGGGATCCGCTCCGGGGGGACGACATGGCTTCCGCACTCTTCGCACTCGCCTTACTGGCCGCCCTGGCCGGGCCCACGGCCCTGCGGCTGCGCCGCCGTCCGGGCTTCGTCACCGGCCGCGACGGGCGCCTGTCCACCTCCATCACCCTGGCCCTGGCCTGGACGGTGATCCTGGTCTGGCTCCTGCTCACGATCCTCGCCTACGGGCTCACCGCGGGCGGCGGCATCGGCTGGTTCGCCGGGGAGCACGGCCCGCTGTCCCCCCTGACCACGGTGTACCTGCCGCTGCTCGGAGGCCCGTACGTGGCGATGATCGCGGCCAAGACGGTCGTCGGCATCCGCGTCGAGAACGGCACCATGGCCAAGCCCGCCCCGAAGCCGACGGGCTCCGGGAAGCGCCCGCTGCGCGAACTGATCGCGAACGACAGCGGGCGCACCGACCTCGTCGACCTCCAGTACGTGGCGCTCAGCGCGGTCACCATGCTCTACGTGGTGCTGTTCTTCCTCTCCGACGTGGGCGGCGGGCTCCCCCGCCTCCCCGCCGAGATCTGGGCGCTGACGGGCGCACCGGCCGGGGCCTACCTGGTCAACAAGATGGCCACGCGCGCGAACCCGGTGATCACGCGGGTGACGGTGGCCGGCACCGCGCTGGTCGTCGAGGGCGGCGGCTTCGGCCCGGAGGCCCGGGTGGAGCTCGACTCCACGGCGCTGCCGACCGGGTACGACCCGGCGACGGGCACCCTGGGCGCGCAGCTGCCCGCCACCGGGGTGCCCGCCGCGTTCACGGTGGTGGTCACCTCGCGCGGCCTGCGCAGCGACCCGTACCAGTACGCGCCGGCTCCGACTCCGGCCCCCGCTCCGGCGCCGGACCTGGCTCCCGCCGCGGACCAGGCCCAGCAGCCGGCGGGACAGTAGGGAGCTACGGGGGGACCGGGCTACGGGGGCTACGGAAGCTTCGCGAGGAACCGTTCGATCAGCGGGGCGATCTCCCCGAGGTGCGTCTCCAGCGCGAAGTGCCCGGCCCCCTCGACGATGTGCACCTCGGCGTCCGGCGCGTCCCGCAGGTACGCCTTCGCCCCCGCCGGAACGAAGAACGGGTCACCCGCGCCCCAGACGACCAGGACCGGCACCCCGGAGGCCCTCAGCCAGGCCTGCCAGGCCGGGTACTGCGGGAAGTTCGAGGAGTAGTCGAAGGCCAGGTCGGCCTGCGCCTCGGCGCGCCCCGGCAGCCCGACGTAGTGCACGTCGAGCGTGCGCCCGTCCGGTGAGAGCAGGGCGGGCTCGGCGACGCCGGCCTCGTACTGGAAGCGGATGCCCTCCGGGCTGAACAGGGCGCGCACCTTCTCCTCGTCGCCGGGCACCTCCCGCCGGTGTCCGGCGAACTCGCGGGCCGCGTCGGAGAGCCCCTCCTCGTACGCGTTGCCGTTCTGGACGATCAGGGCGGTCACCTGCCCGGGCCGGCGCGCGGCCAGCCGCAGCCCGACGGGGGCGCCGTAGTCGAAGACGTACAGGGCATGGCGGTCCAGCCCGAGGGCGTCGGTGAAGCCCTCCACGACGTCCGCGAGCCGGTCGAAGGTGTACGTGAACCCGTCCGGGGTCTCGGTGCGGCCGAAGCCGGGGAGGTCGGGGGCGATCAGCCGGTGGCGGGTGTCGCCGAGGGCGTCCATCAGCCGGGCGAACTGGTGCGAGGAGGTGGGGAACCCGTGCAGGAGCAGCAGGACCGGCCCGTCGGCCGGGCCGCTCTCGCGGTAGGCGACGCGGACCCCGTGCACATCGGCGGTGCGGTGGTGAACGAGCAGCATCACATGCCTCCAATGGCCTTGTTCCCATTAGTCTTGCCCTGGATCTCTAACGGGTCAAGTGCTTCACGTAGCATTAGGGGCATGACCGCGAACCCGCCGGACCCCGCGAACCCCCCGTTCCCGCTCACGGGCGAGCCGCTCGCCTTGGACCTGCTCAACACCCGGCCCGCCGGCACGGGCGACCTGATCGCCGGGCCGGAGGGGCTCGCGGCCTGGCTGGCCGTCCAGGAGGGCCGGCTCGCGCCGGTCGCGAAGCCGGGCCCGGCGGAGGTGGCGGCCGTGCACGCCGTACGGGAGGCGGCCGGCGCGGCGCTCACGGCCGCGCGGCGCGGCGAGCGTCCCCCGGCCGGCGCCCTGCGCGCACTGAACGAGGCCTCGGCGGGCGCCCCGGCCCACCGGGAGCTCGCCTGGACCCCGGAAGCCGGCCTGACGGCGGCCCCGCACCGGACAGGCACCCCCGCCCGGCGGCTCGCCGCGGAACTGGCGGACGCCGCGGCCGAGCTCCTGACGGACCCCCGGGTACGGGACGTACGGCAGTGCGAAGGGGCGGACTGCGTCCTGCTGTTCCTCCCGGCGCACCCCAGGCGCCGCTGGTGCGTGGCCTCCACCTGCGGCAACCGCGCCCGCGTGGCCCGCTACTACGCCCGCCACAAGCCCTGACCCGCCGGCGGCCCGCGGCGTGCGGCCGTCAGCCCTCGGCCGGGGCGCGGCCCGTCAGGGCCGCCAGGCTGGAGCGGACGTGGTTCATGTGGGCCCGCATCTCGTCCTGCGCCTCCCCGTGCTCGCGCAGGATCCGCTCCGTCTCCCGGGCCGTCCGCTCCTCCTGCACCCGGGCCTCCGCCAGCAGCTCCGCCGCCCGCGCCTCCGCGTCCTCCTGGCCGTGCCGAGCCGACTCCTCCGCCTCCGCGTACCCGCGCCGCGCCTCCGCCAGCCGCACCTCCGCGGACCGCTCCAGCTCCGCGTGCCGCGCCTCCAGATCGGCCTCCCGGGCCGCCAGCTCCCGCTCCGCCGCGTCCCAGCGCTCCACGCGCTCCTGCTCGCGGTCCGCCAGCAACGCGTCCGAACGGCGCCGCATCTCCGTCAGCGCCGCCTGCGCCTGCGCCCGCCACTGCGCCGCTTCGTCCCTGGCCTCCGCCCGGACCGCGTCGGCCTCCCGCCCCGCCCGCAGCAGCCCCTGGCGCGCCCGGACCTCCGTCTGCTCGCGCACCGCCTCCGCGTCCTGGCGCGCCAGCTCCGCCACCCGGTCCGCGTACGCCTCGGCCGCGCCCATCGCGTCCACCGCGTCCGCCCGCGCGTCCCGCCGTACGCTGTCCGCCTCCTCCTCCACCAGCAGCAGGATCCGCCGCGCCCGCTCGCTCAGCTCGTCGTACGTCTGCGGAGCCAGCGCCGCCACGGCCTCGCGCAGCCGCTCCGCCTCCGCCTCCATCCGCTTGGCCAGGACCGTCAGCCGCGCCACCCGCTCCCACGCCTCGTCCCGGCTGCCGGAGAGGCGGGCGAGATACCGGTCGACCTCGTCCGTGCGGTAGCCGCGACCTCGTACGGTCGCGAAACCCGGTCCGTGAGGTGACATGGGAGCAGTCATCCTGGAAGCGCCTCTCTCGGGGGGATTCCTGTCAAGGATGCGCCATTTGCGACCAGAAGCCGGAATGGCCGGGCCGGTACCCCGCACGAGGGTCCCGGCCCGGCCATCCGCCCGATCATCCGATCAGAGCAACCCGTCCCACATCTGCTCCAGGAGCACCGACCACCAGCTCTCCGGCGACGCCAGCGCCGCACTGTCGAGCCCCGCCAGATTCGTCTGGAAATCGACGGTCCAACGACCCGCCTGCTCCGGCGTCAGATGCTGGCGCAGCCGCCACATGTGACCCAGCATCGCCAGCGAACGCGCGAACTGCGGCAGGCTCGAATTCACGAACTGCGGGGGCACCGGGGCACCGCCCGGACCGGCCTCCACCGGCACCGCCACTATGTGCGCCGTCCCGTACTGCACGCACAGCGCCTTGCCGAAGTCGCTGCCCACCACCAGGTACGAACCCGCGTCGGACGCCGGCTGGACCTGCCGCTGCGCCGCGAGCTCGGCCAGCGTCGGCACCGGCTGGCCCGGCACCGCCTGCGCCCAGAAGAACGGCCCGAAGTCCGTCGGCAGACCCGCCCACACCAAGGTCTGCGCCACGATCTCCGGCACACCCTGGCGCGATACCGCCCGCTGATCGAAACGGAACACACCCTGCGGGCCGAACGCCCCGGCCAGCTCCGCGCCGATGGCCTCCAGCGGAATCGCCGGCTGGAGCGGCACCGGCTGCAGCGGAGCCCGTACCGGCGCGGGGCGCGCCGGACCGTCCGCCACCTGGTGCAGCTCACCCTGATGGGTCAGCAGGTGCCGCATGCCCTGCTGACGGCCCGCGTGGTCCTTGCCGTAAGGGGCCACGCTCGTGATGCGGACCTGCGGCCAGGTCTCCCGGATCATCCGCGCGCAGTAACCGCCGGGCAGCTCGCAGGACTCCAGCTCGGTGTGCAGCTCCAGCACCTGCTGCGGCGGCACGTTCATCGCGCGCAGCTCGTACAGGATCTGCCACTCGGGATGCGGGGTGCCGGGCGCGGAACGCCGGATGAGCTGCTGCTCGGAGCCGTCGGGCGCGCGGTAGCGCAGGACCGCCTGGTAGCCCGGGCCGACCGTGGGCGCGCCGGTGGGCGCCGGAGGCTGCGCCGCGGGGCCGGGGCCGGCCTGCGGCTGCCCGGGCGGACCGGGGGGCGCGGGCGGCTGACCCGTGACGGCCGGACCGGCCAGCATCGTCGCGGCATGGTCCAGCCCGGCGCCGGGCGCGCCGGGAGCCCCCGGCGGACCGGGCGGCTGGGGTACGCCGGGACCCGCGAGCATCGTGGCGGCCTGGTGGGCCGCACCGCCGGGAGCCCCCGGCGGACCGGGAGGAGCCGGCGGCTGACCGGCACCCGGAGCCCCCGGCGGACCCGGAGGCGCCGGCGGCTGACCCGTCACGGCCGGACCCGCCAGCATCGTCGCCGCATGATCCAGACCCCGCCCCAGCGAACCCGGAGCCCCGGGCGGACCGGGAGGAGCCGGCGGCTGACCGGCACCCGGAGCCCCGGGCGGACCCGGAGGCGCGGGCGGCTGACCCGTCACGGCCGGACCCGCCAGCATCGTCGCGGCATGATCCAGACCCCGCCCCAGCGAACCCGGAGCCCCCGGCGGACCCGGAGGCGCCGGCGGCTGACCCGTCACGGCCGGACCCGCCAGCATCGTCGCCGCATGGTCGAGGCCGGGCGCACCGGGAGCCCCCGGCGGACCCGGCGGCGTCGCGGGCCCCGCGCCCGGCCGGGAGACCTGGGCCTTGCTCGTCGGCGCGTCGGCGATCGACCCGGAATCCGGGCCCTCGCCCGCGGCGGCACCGAGGTCCAGCGCGGGGGCGATCGCGGTCTTCGGCAGCCGGCTCCCCCCCGGGATGAGCGCGGTCTTGGCCTCCGGAGCCACACCCGAAGGCGGCGCCAGGTCGTCCAGGTCCGAGCCCGAAAGCGGCGGCGCGAACACCGTCGCGGGCAGCGGTACGGACACGTCGTCCGCACCCGGGTTCACATCGGTCCCGGCCCACGGCGTGGCCCCGGCCGGGACCCCGTCGTTCGCCGTCGGCTCGTACGGCACCTCACGGCGCAACGGCACCGCCTCCACCGCCGCGGGAGCCGGAGCAGCAGGCTCCGGAGCCGGAACGGGCGGAACGGGCGCGGCGGCCACGGGCTCCGCGGGAAGCGGCGTCGGCCCGGACGCGGGCGCGGACGCCGCCGGGATCCCCGCCCGGTCCGCCGCCTCCTGCAGCCACTCCGGCGGACTCAGCATGAACGAGGTCTGCTCCGAGTCGATCCGCGGCGTCGGCACCGAGACCTCCGCCACCTGAGCGGCCGCCGCCCCGTACTCCTCCTCGTACCGGCGGATCACCTCACCCACCGGCAGACCGGGCCACAGCGTCACCTCACCGCTGTCCCGCGCGATGACCAGCCGCTGCCGGCCGCCACCGGAAACCGGAGCGGCGGCACGGTCCTCCGCCCACACCACGAACCCGAGTCCGAACTCCCGTACGCGCACCTCCCGGTGCTGGTACGCCGGCACGTCACCGTTGATCCATTCCTCGGCGCGCTCCTGCGCCTGCGCAAACGTCACCATCGCGCCGTCACCCCTCCACCGGTGCCGCACCCGACACGGGAACCGAGCGTGCGAATCCGCCGTCCACCATCAGACCGGCCACCGTTTCCAACTCCGGCGGGTTACCCGCCAACCGCTCCAGAAAGGCATCGAAATCACCGCCGCACGGCAGCAACAGACGCTCCACGCGCTCCTGCACGGACCAGCCGTCCCGGTCACGGGCGTCGTCGTACGGGGAGAACCAGACCGAGCCGATCGCCTCGCCCCTGACCTTCACCGCGAGCAGACCGCCCTGGACGAAGGCCACGCACAGGTAGTCCTTCGTCAGGTGGTCCCGCAGACACTTGTTGACGTACACGAGGTCGTTGACCGCCGCCTCCTCACGCACCGTGAAGAACGGCTGGTCCACCAGCAGGCCCAGCTCCACGTCGAGCCCGGCGCCCACCGGCGCACAGCCGCCCGCCGCCTTCAGGAACGCGCGGTACGCCTCCGGCAGCCGGTAACCGAGGTCCTCCTCGACACCCTGCACCGCCTCCTCGGAGACCGACACCACCGTCTTCGGCAAACCCAGGTGCACCGGGCGCAGCTCCTGCAACGGCCGCGTCCCGCGCTTGTCGTGGTCGACCGGCGCCGTCGCCAGCCCCGCGTGGTGCCGCAGCAGCGCCTTCACCTCGACCGGCACCAACTCCATGCGCCGCGTGCGGGCCACGTGGTGCCAGGTCCAGCCGTGCGGAGTCGCCACGGGCCCGACCGTGTCCCACAAGGAGTGCCCCGCCGCGTGCATCGCCGCGTTCGCGGACACGCAGTCCGTCAGCCGCAGCTCGTCCACGCCGAAGCCCTCCGGCGGCTCGGCGATCTCCACCGCCGCACGCGCGTACGGGGAGAAGTCGGGATGTCCGTCCGCGTCCATCCGTACCCCGTGGGGATGCCGAGCGGCCCGGACCGGGTCCGGGAAATGCACGACCTGCCCGGAGTACGCGGCGTTGGGTGGCACGGCCTGCTGCCCGAGCCGACCTGTCGTCATGGCGGTAGCCCCCTGCTGGATCTGGCTGGTTCACCACAGCCTATGTGCTCGGGCAAGAGCGTCACCCGCCCGCGACCCCCGCACCCCCGCGAGGGCCAGGAACATCCGAATTGATACGAATATTCGACCCCGCTTCCACACGACAGGGGACATTTGACAGGCTGTCCCCTCGGCACGGGGGCGTGCGCGACAGCGGCCACCACCGCCGCCACGGGAGGGAAGACGCGACCATGCAGAACACGGCGACACGCACGGACACGGCCGACGGCGCCTCGGGACCCGGCGACCACGGCGACCCGGCGACCGACGCACCGGCCCAGGCGACGGCCACGGCCGGAGACCCCCGGCTGCGCTGGAGCAGCACCGACGGCCGGCCCGCCGCACCCGTCCTGCGGTTCCGCCGCGACGGCATCCTCCCCACCGTCGCCGCCGCCCTCTCCGTACGCGGCGAAACCCTCACCGGCACCGCGGGCAAGGCCGACCAGCCACCCGCCCTGCACCCCCTCGTCCAGGACTTCCTCGACACCCTCACCAGCGGCCAGCGCGAACGCTTCACCGGACGCTGCCCCGAGGCGATCCTGCTCTCGCGCCACCTCGCGGCCGTCGAAGGCGCCCGCAGCAAACGCGCCTCCCGCAAACCCCTCACCGCCGGCGAAGCCCGCCGCTCGCTGAAACACTCCAAGATCACCGCTCGCCACATCCGCGAGGACGGCGACCCGCTCCACGGCAGCTACGCACCGCCCTGCCGCTCCTGCGAAGCCCTCCTCGCCCACTTCGGCGTACGCGCCGTCGACCTCACCCCCGCGTCAGAGAAGGCCTGACCTCCGCCACCATGACCACCTCCTCCGCCTCCTACGACCGCTCCTCGGCCACCCGCTTCCCGGGCCCCGTGGACACCGCCCTGCGCACCGCCGGCTGGGAGCCCGGCCGCTGGGACATCAAGCAGGCCGAGTACTGGGCCGACGCCCTGCGCGACCACACCACCCCGGCCGGCCACCGGCACACCGTCTTCCCGGCCGCCGTCGAAGCCTGGGCCGAATTCGGCGGCCTGCACATCAACGCGCCCGGCCCCGGCCGCCAGATAGCCCCCGCCCCGGTCCGCCTCGACCCCCTCACGGGCCTCCACCTCGCCCGCACCTTCGCCGACCTCGGCCGCGCCCTGTCCACGGAGCTCTGCCCCCTCGGCATCGACGCGGACGCCGGATCCCACCTCGCCATCGACCGCGAGGGCCGCGTCTACGGCATCGACCACACCGGCGACTGGTACCTGGGCACGGACCTCGACGAGGCCCTCACCCTCCTCCTCAGCGGCCTCCAGCCCACCCGCCTCACCACGTCCCCGTAGGGCAGGGCCGGGGGCCGGACCGCCGGGGCCGGATCAGGGCCGAGCCGGAGCCGGACCGGGCCAGGGCCGGGGCAGGAGCCGGCCCGGAGCCGGATCAGGGCCAGAGCCGGTCAGCGCCGGAGCCGGGCCGGGGCCGGATCAGGGCCCGGATCGCGGCCGGACCGGGCCCCGGCCCCGGCCCCGGTCCCGCCGGGCGCAGCCGTGACGCCCTACGCCCCGCGCGGAGCGCGCGGCAGGACCGCCGACACCTTGAAGCCGCCCTCGTCCGTCGGACCGGACACGAAGACGCCACCGAGCCCGAGCACCCGCTCGCGCATGCCGACCAGCCCGTTCCCACCGCTCGGCAGGCCCGGCTGGACCACGTCCGCCCCGCACGGCCCGTTCTCCACCTGCATGGCCACCTCACCCTCGCGGTGGGCCAGCCGCACCACCACCCGCGCACCCGGCGCGTGCTTGTGGCAGTTCGTCAGCGCCTCCTGCACCACCCGGTACGCCGTCTGCTCCACCTCCGGCGGATACCCCGCCCCCGCGCCCCGGACGTCGAGCTCCACGACCATGCCGGCCGCCCTCGACTGCCCGACCAGCACCTCCAGCTCACCGAGCGAGGGCCCGTCCTCGAAGCTCCCCACCAGCGCGGCCACCGGCGCCGCCGACGCGGAGGCAGCGGCAGCGGCAGCCGCCGCGGCCGGGGCCGGCTTCGGCGACTCCACCGCCCGCAGCACCCCCAGCATCTCCCGCAGCTCCGTCAACGCCTGACGCCCCATGTCCCCCACGAGCGCGGCGTTCTTCACCGCCCGCTCCGGATCCTTGGCCGCCACCGCCTCCAGCGCCGCCGCGTGCACCACCATCAGCGACACCCGGTGCGCGACCACGTCGTGCATCTCCCGCGCGATCCGCGTCCGCTCCTCCGTACGGGCCCACTCGGCCCGCTCCTCCGCCCGGTCCGCGAGCAGCGACAGCTCCCGCTCCAGCGAATCCGCCCGCTCCTGGAGGCTCTCCATGAGCCGCCGCCGCGCCCCTATGTACAGGCCGAGCAGCACCGGCGGCACGGTCAGCGCCACCGCCACGAACACGGACAGCACGATCACGAGCGACCGGGAGGCCCCCTGGTCCCCGATGGTCCGTACGTACATCACCACGAAGGTCGCCACGAGCGCCATCGAGGTCAGCGTCGCGGTGATCCGCCGGGGCACCTCGCAGGAGGCGAGCGTGTACAGCCCGACCACCCCGAGCAGGAAGCCCATCGCGGCCGGCGACACGGCGATCCCAACCAGCACGACGGCGATCGGCCAGCGCCGCCGCAGTACCAGCGTGGACCCCACGAGCAGCCCGAACAGCACCCCGACCGGGACCGGGAGCCCGGCCTCGTGCGCGAAGGGCACCCCCTCGACGGCGCACTCGACGGCCGACACGGCCCCCAGCCCCACGTCGAGCACCGCCCCCCGCGGCCGCTCCCACCACCACGGCCCGTCCCGCCCGGCGCCGCCCTGCTCATCCCCCGTACTGGTCATGCCGTCCAGCGTACGCAGCGCCCCCAGCACACACGCGAACGGAATTCCGGCGATCCCGCGGTAATCGCACGTACGGCTGATTCATCCGCTGAGCGAGACCTGAATCCCACATTCCGGACGACATTGGGGACATGACCGAAATCCGACGTCGCCCCGGCGACGGCACAGGCGGCCTCCGCACGGGCGCCGCCACCTTCGACTCCCTCCGCGAGCAGGCGGTGGCCCTGCGCCGCGAGGGCCTCAGCCGCCGCCAGATCCGCGACCGCCTGCACGTCCACAACAACGACATCCTGAACCGCCTCCTGGACGGCGAGCCCGCCCCCGAATGGACCAAGCGCCCGAACGCGAAGGACGACCTGCGCGCCAGGGCCCGCGAACTCCGCCTCCAGGGCCTGACCTACGACCAGATCCAGGTCGAGCTGGGCTGCTCGAAGAGCTCGATCTCCCTCTGGGTCCGCGACCTCCCCAGGCCGGAGCGGACCTTCCGGCCTCCCGGCACGGACATGGCGCGAGCCCAGCAGGGCCGCAAGGAGGCTCATGAGCGGAGGAAGGCCGAGCACGTGGTGACCCGCCAGACCGCCGAGCGGGAGATCGGAACTCTCACGGACCGTGAGCTGCTCCTCGTCGGCGTCGCCCTCTACTGGTCCGAGGGAGGAAAGACGAAGCCGCACCAGCCATATCCCCAGATCACGTTCACCAACAGCGACGCGAACATGATCAGAACGTTCCTCAAGTGGCTACGCCTCATGGGCGTGACGGACGACCGCCTGCGGTTCGGACTCCAGATCCACGAGACCGCCGACGTGGCAGCGGCAGAGGACCACTGGGCCCAGGTCGTGGGCCTGGACTCGTCCCACTTCTACAAGACCACGCTCAAGCGCCACAACCCGCGCACCAACCGAAAGAACGTCGGCGAGGCCTATTACGGGTGCCTGGCCGTACGCGTACTGCAAGGCGCTGATCTTTACCGTCGCATCGAGGGGTGGTGGTGCGGCATAGTAGATGCCGTCGACTCGACCAACGAGACGTAATGTCCGGTTTAGTCGGAAATGGTCCCCTGTGGTGTAATTGGCAGCACTGAGGCTTTTGGTGCCTTATGTCCGGGTTCGAGTCCTGGCGGGGGAGCTCCTGTTGGTTCGGGTCCTGACCGGTCGGTCGGGACCCGGCTTCGTTTCCGGGGTGCGGCCCCCCGGTATCCTTCACGGGTCCACCACCCGAAGCCGAAGGGCATCCCCGTGAGCGCCAACCGCCCGGCAGCCGTCGTCGTACTCGCAGCGGGTGAAGGCACCCGCATGAAGTCGGCCACTCCCAAGGTTCTGCACGAGATCTGCGGGCGCTCGCTCGTGGGCCACGTCGTCGCCGCCTCGCGCGAGCTGGACCCCGAACACCTCGTGGTCGTCGTGGGCCACGCCCGCGAGCAGGTCACCGCGCACCTCGCCGAGATCGACGCCTCCGTCCGCACCGCGGTCCAGTACGAGCAGAACGGCACCGGCCACGCCGTCCGCATGGCCCTCGAAGAGCTCGGCGGCGCCGTCGACGGGACCGTGATCGTCGTCTGCGGCGACACCCCCCTGCTGACCGGGGAGACTCTTCAGCAGCTCGCGGCCACGCACGTGGCCGACGGCAACGCCGTCACCGTGCTCACCGCCGAGGTCCCCGACTCCACCGGCTACGGGCGCATCGTCCGGGACGGCGCCGGCGCCGTCACCGCCATCGTCGAGCACAAGGACGCCACCGACTCCCAGCGAGCGATCCGGGAGATCAACTCCGGAGTCTTCGCCTTCGACGGCGCCCTCCTCGCGGACGCGCTGGGCAAGGTGCGCACCGACAACAGCCAGGGCGAGGAGTACCTCACCGACGTGCTCGGCATCCTGCGCGAGGCGGGCCACCGCGTCGGCGCGGCCGTCGGCGGCGACCACCGCGAGATCCTCGGGATCAACAACCGCGTCCAGCTCGCCGAGGCCCGCGCGCTGCTCAACGCCCGTCTCCTGGAGCGGGCGATGCTCGCGGGCGTGACGGTCGTCGACCCGGCGAGCACGTTCGTCGACGTGACGGTGACCTTCGGGCAGGACGCGCTGGTCCACCCGGGTACGCAGCTGCTCGGCGCGACGCACGTGGCCGAGGGCGCCGAGGTCGGTCCGAACACGCGGCTCAAGGACACGCGGGTGGGTCCGGGTGCGCGGGTGGACAACACGGTGGCGGACACGGCGGTCATCGGTGAGTCGGCTTCGGTCGGCCCGTACGCGTACCTGCGTCCCGGTACGAACCTGGGGCTGAAGGCGAAGGCCGGTACGTACGTGGAGATGAAGAACGCGACGATCGGCGAGGGTACGAAGGTGCCCCACCTCTCGTACGTGGGCGACGCGACGATCGGTGAGTACACGAACATCGGCGCGGCGAGCGTGTTCGTGAACTACGACGGTGAGCACAAGCACCACACGACCGTCGGCTCACATTGCAAGACGGGTTCGGACAACATGTTTGTGGCGCCCGTCACCATCGGGGACGGCGCGTACACGGCGGCCGGTTCGGTCATCACGAAGGACGTTCCGGCGGGTGCGCTGGCCGTGGCGCGCGGCCAGCAGCGCAATATCGAGGGCTGGGTGGCCCGTAAGCGGCCGGGTAGCGCGGCGGCGACGGCGGCCCAGTCGGCGGCCCCGGAGGATTCGGACCCCCGCTGAGGCCTCGTTGAGGTGAACTGACCGGAAACAGGTAGGCCCGTCAGGGCGTACCGTGATAGGTGCACGCAATTCGGCTGGCTCACCGTGTGCGGGACGGACGCACACGGGGGCGAGCAGCTTTCAACACGTCTGAGGAGACTGTGCTGTGACCGGGATCAAGACGACCGGCGAGAAGAAGCTGATGCTCTTCTCCGGCCGCGCCCACCCCGAGCTGGCCGAGGAGGTTGCGCATCAGCTGGGCGTCGCCCTCGTGCCGACCAAGGCTTTCGACTTCGCGAACGGTGAGATCTACGTCCGCTTCCAGGAGTCGGCTCGTGGCGCGGACTGCTTCCTGATCCAGAGCCACACGGCTCCGATCAACAAGTGGATCATGGAGCAGCTGATCATGATCGACGCGCTGAAGCGTGCGTCGGCCCGCTCCATCACCGTGATCATCCCCTCCTACGGGTACGCCCGCCAGGACAAGAAGCACAAGGGCCGCGAGCCGATCTCGGCCCGCCTGGTCGCCGATCTGCTGAAGACCGCGGGCGCGGACCGCATCCTGACGGTCGACCTGCACACGGACCAGATCCAGGGCTTCTTCGACGGTCCGGTGGACCACCTGTCGGCGCTGCCGGTCCTCGCGGACTACGTGGGCGCGAAGGTGGACCGTTCGAAGCTGACGATCGTCTCCCCGGACGCCGGCCGTGTGCGCGTCGCCGACCGCTGGTGCGACCGTCTGGACGCGCCGCTGGCGATCGTCCACAAGCGCCGTGACAAGGACGTCGCGAACCAGGTGACCGTGCACGAGGTCGTCGGTGAGGTCCGCGGCCGCGTCTGTGTCCTGGTCGACGACATGATCGACACGGGTGGCACGATCTGCGCCGCCGCCGACGCGCTGTTCGCGCACGGCGCGGAGGACGTCATCGTGACGGCCACGCACGGGATCCTGTCGGGCCCGGCGGCGGACCGCCTGAAGAACTCGAAGGTCAGCGAGTTCATCTTCACGAACACCCTGCCGGACCCGTCCGACCTGGAGCTCGACAAGATCACGGTGCTGTCGATCGCCCCGATGGTCGCGCGCGCGGTGCGCGAGGTCTTCGAGGACGGTTCGGTCACCAGCCTGTTCGAAGAGCAGCAGTAACCGGTAGTACAGAGATCCTTTTGGGTGCGGCCTCCGCGCCGGGTAGACTCCACGAGTTGCTCGGCGAGGGAGGCCGCACCTTTTCGGTGTCGGCGCTCCGTTATCGACGCGCTCTTCGTAGCAGGCCGTTCAGGCCGGGTGACTGTGTCCCTTTCCATCACCCCACGAGGAGTGAGCATGTCCGAGGTCAAGCTTTCCGCCGAGCTCCGCACCACCTTCGGCAAGGGCTCCGCCCGCCAGGCCCGTCGCGACGCCATGGTTCCCGGTGTCATCTACGGCCACGGCAACGACCCGAAGCACGTCAACGTCGAGGGCCACGGCCTGGCGCTGGCGCTGCGCACCCCGAACGTCCTGATCTCCCTGGACATCGCGGGCGACGGCACCGAGCTGGTCATCCCGAAGGCCGTTCAGAAGCACCCGCTGAAGCGTTCGGTCTCCCACGTCGACTTCCTGATCGTCAAGAAGGGCGAGAAGGTCACCGTCGAGGTCGCCGTCGTCACCGAGGGTGACCTGGCTCCCGGCAACAACATGCTGGAGACCCTCCTCAACACGATCACGGTCGAGGCCGAGGCCACCCACATCCCGACCGAGGTCACCGTCTCCATCGCGGGCCTGGAGGCCGGTGCCTCCATCCACGCCAAGGACCTGGTCCTGCCGGCCGGCACCACGCTGGCCGTCGACGGCGAGACCGCCGTTCTGCAGGTCGTCGCGCCGCAGGCCGAGGAGCCGGCCGCCGAGGCCGCCACCGAGGGCGACGAGGCCTGAGCCTCGCCCTTCCCCCTCAGCACTTGCTGATCGACCGCCGTCCGGCTCCACTGGGAGCGGGACGGCGGTCGTCCTCGTTAAGGAGCATGGATGTCGGACGACGCGGCGCCGTGGCTGATCGTCGGCCTCGGTAACCCCGGGGCGGAGTACGCGGGCAACCGCCACAACATCGGGTTCATGGTGGTGGACCTGCTGGCCGAGCGGATGCGTGGGAAGTTCAAGGCGCACAAGGCGCGGGCGCAGGTGGTCGAGGGCCGTATGGGCCCGCCCGGGCCGGCGAACCGCCGGGTGGTGCTGGCGAAGCCCATGTCGTTCATGAACCTGTCGGGTGGGCCGGTGACGGCGCTGCGCGACTTCTACAAGGTGCCGCTGGAGCGGGTCGTGGCGGTCCACGACGAGCTGGACATCGATTACCCGACGCTGCGGCTGAAGCTGGGTGGCGGGGACAACGGGCACAACGGCCTGAAGTCGATGACGAAGTCGATGGGCCCGGACTACCACCGGGTGCGCTGCGGCATCGGCCGGCCGCCGGGCCGCATGCAGGTCGCGGACTTCGTGCTGAAGGATTTCTCGTCGACGGAGCGCAAGGAGCTGGACTGGTTCGTGGACCGGGCCGCCGACGCGGTGGAGTGCCTGATCGCGGAGGGGTTGGAGCGCGCCCAGTCCGCTTACAACTCCTGACGGGCATGACGCGAAGGGGCCCCCGCACCGGACGGTGCGGGGGCCCCTTCGCGTTGGCGGGCCGGTACGGGCCCTGCGGGCGGCGTCAGCCGGTGTTGCGCAGGCCCGCCGCCACGCCGTTGACGGTGAGGAGCAGGGCGCGGGCCAGCAGCGGGTCGGGGGCTTCGCCGCGGGCGGCGGCCGCGCGCTGGCGGGCCAGCAGGGAGACCTGGAGGTAGGAGATGGGGTCCAGGTAGGCGTCGCGGACGGCGAAGGTCTGCTGGAGGACCGGGTTGGAGTCCAGGAGCTTGTGGCCGCCGGTGATGCGCAGGACCTCGCGGACGGTCAGTTCGTGTTCGGCCTCGATGCGGGCGAAGACGTGCTTGAGGTCGTCCGGGACCAGGGTGTCGACGTAGTGGCGGGCGATCCGCAGGTCGGTCTTGGCCAGCGTCATCTCGACGTTGGACAGGAAGTTGCGGAAGAAGTGCCAGCGCTCTCCCATCTCGGCGAGGGCGTCGCCCTGGCCGGCTTCGCGCAGGGCCTTCAGGCCCGAGCCGACCCCGTACCAGCCGGGGACGATCTGGCGGGACTGGGTCCAGCCGAAGACCCAGGGGATGGCGCGCAGGCCGTCGAGGCCCGCGCCGGAGTCGGGGCGGCGCGAGGGGCGCGAGCCCAGGTGGAGGTCGGCGAGCTGGTCGACGGGGGTGGCGGCGAAGAAGTACGCCGGCAGGTCCGGGTCCTCGACGAGCTCGCGGTACGCGGTGTGGGCGGCGTCGGAGACGGTGTCCATGGCCGCGTCCCAGCGGGCGAGGTCGTCCTCGGACTGGCGGGGGGCGGTGTGCAGGGCGGAGGCCTGGAGGGTGGCCGCGACGGTGAGCTCCAGGTTCTCGCGGGCCAGTGACGGTACGAGGTACTTGTCGGAGATGACCTCGCCCTGCTCGGTGACCTTGATCTCGCCTTCGAGGGTGCCCCAGGGCTGGGCGAGGATCGCGTCGTGCGAGGGCCCGCCGCCGCGGCCGACGGTGCCGCCGCGGCCGTGGAAGAGGCGCAGGCGCACGCCGTAGCGGTGGGCGACGTCGCGCAGGCGGCGCTGGGCGCGGTGGATCTCCCACTGGCTGGTGGTGATGCCGCCGAACTTGGAGGAGTCGGAGTAGCCGAGCATGACCTCCTGGACGTCGCCGCGCAGGGAGACCAGGCGCCGGTAGGAGGGGTCGGCGAGCATGGCGTCGAGGATGACGTCGGCGGCCTTGAGCTCGTCGGTGGTCTCCAGGAGCGGGACGATGCCGATCTTGGCCCAGCCGGCGTGGAGGTCGACGAGGCCGGCCTCGCGGGCGAGGACGGCGGCGGCGAAGACGTCGTCGGCGCCCTGGCACATCGAGATGATGTACGACTCGATGACCTCGGGGCCGAACTTCTCGAAGGCGTCCTTGATGGCGAAGAAGACGCCGAGGGTCTTGTGTCCGGCGGCGTCGAGGGGTGCCGGGGTGGGGGCGAGCGGGCGGCGCGAGCGGAGCTCCTTGGCGAGCAGCTTCTGCCGGTACTCGCGCGGCATGTCGGCGTAGCGCCAGGATTCCTCGCCGAGGCGGTCGAAGAGCTGGCCCAGCGCGTGGTGGTGGGCGTCGGCGTGTTCGCGGACGTCCATGGTGGCGAGCTGGAGGCCGAAGGCGGCGAGGGTGCGGATGGTGCGGTCCATGCGGCCGTCGGCGAAGAGGGCGCCGCGGTGTTCGCGCAGGGAGGTCTGGATGAGGGTGAGGTCGGTGAGGAGCTCGGCGGTGCCGAGGTAGTCGCGGCCTTCCTCGTGGGGGGTGCCCTTGGCGAGGCGCTCGCGGGTGTTGACGAGCTTCTGCCGGATGCAGGTGGCCTTGAGCCGGTAGGGCTCTTCGGCGTTGAGCCGCTTGTAGCGCGGGCTGATCTCGGGGAGGCGTTCGAGGTCGGCCTGGAGGGAGGAGAGGAGTTCCTCGGTGGCGCCGGTGTAGCGGATGGAGTTCGACAGCAGGCCGCGGAGGAAGTCGACGAGTTCGAGGGCGTCGGTGATGCCGTGCTCGTGCTGGAGGATCAGTACGTCGCGGGTGACGTCGGGGGTGACGTTGGGGTTGCCGTCGCGGTCGCCGCCGATCCAGGTGCCGAAGGTGAGCGGGCGGGTCCCGGCGGGGATCTCCACGCCGACGCGCTGGAGCTCGGCGGCGAGGTCCTCCAGGACGTCGCCGACCGCGCCGGCGTGCAGTTCGTCGAGGTAGTAGATGGCGTTGCGGGCCTCGTCGGCGGGTTCGGGCCGTACGACGCGCAGCTCGTCGGTCTGCCAGACGAGGTCGATGTTCTCGGCGAGGCGCAGGTCGTGGCGGCGGCGTTCGCCGGCGCCGGCGACGGGCTCCTCCAGGAGGGCGGCGATGCGGCGCAGCTTGTTGAGGACGCTGCGGCGGGCCGCCTCGGTGGGGTGTGCCGTGAAGACGGGGCGGACGTTGAGGTTCTTGACCGTCTCGCGCAGGTGCTCGGGGTCGGCGTCCTTGAGCATGTCGGCGGTGCGGGCGAGGAGTCCGCCCTCGGCGGCGCGGTGGGCGCGCAGTTCCTTGCCGCGGTGCACCTGTTCGGTGACGTTGGCGAGGTGGAAGTAGGTGGAGAAGGCCCGTACCAGCTTGGCGGCGGTCTCCAGGTCGGTGTCGCCGAGCAGTGCGGCGGCGGCGACGCCGTCGGTGCGCGTCAGGGCGCGTACTCGTTCGACGAGGTCGAGGAGTTCTTGGCCTTCCTGGCGGACGAGGGTCTCGCCAAGGAGGTCGCCGAGGCGGCGGATGTCCGCCCGCAGCTCCGCGTTGGCGGCGACGGCCGTGGCCGGGGCCTTGGCGGGGGTGGAGGAGGCCTGGTCAGCACTGCTCACAGGTGCGGCTCCTTGCAGTGTTCGAGCGCTACTGGGAGGTGGGCTCCGGGATGCGCGGGGGGCGGGCCCGGACTCCTGCCCCGGCTGTTGCCGGGAGGGGGTCCAGGGGGTGTCCCCCACCTGGTGCGCAGCTCGGCTGCCCGTGCGGACCGCGCTGTCCGACGACACCAGGATAGGTGTCCGGGCCTCGTGCCTCGCTAAACGTCTCACCAGGCGGCGCGCGGCCTGCTGCGAGCGCCCTTGAGAGCGCCTCGGGCCCGGCCGTGCTCCTCTTGCCCCGGGCTCCGGCTTTGCCATACTTACGTTGCCGTAGGTTACGGATCCGTAGCCAGGGCGGGCGTCACGGGCGCCCCGCCGATCACTCACCCCCCAGGGGACCCTCATGACCATCAGTCCCGAGCTGATCGAGGACGCCTCGGCGGCCTCCGATTCCGATACCCCCGCGCCCTCCGCGACCCTCGGAGGCGAGAACAAGCGGTCCGTCGAGCAGATCGCCCTGCTGCTGTTCATCGTCGTTCCCTTCCTGGCGCTGCTGGCGGCGGTGCCGCTGGTCTGGGGCTGGGGGGTGAGCTGGCTGGATCTCGGCCTGATGGTGTTCATGTACTTCCTGGCCTGCCACGGGATCACCATCGGCTTCCACCGGTACTTCACGCACGGTTCCTTCAAGGCGAAGCGGCCGCTGCGGATCGTGCTGGCCGTGATGGGTTCGATGGCGGTGGAGGGTCCGCTGGTGCGCTGGGTGGCGGACCACCGCAAGCACCACAAGTTCTCCGATCACGAGGGCGATCCCCATTCGCCGTGGCGGTTCGGCGAGACCGTTCCGGCCCTGATGAAGGGGTTGTGGTGGGCGCACATCGGGTGGCTCTTCGACGAGGAGCAGACCAATCAGCAGAAGTACGCCCCTGACCTGATCAAGGACCCGGCGATCCGGCGGATCTCGCGTGACTTCGTCCTGTGGACGGTCGTGTCGCTGGCGATCCCGCCGCTGGTGGGCGGTCTGGTGACGATGTCGTGGTGGGGTGCGTTCACGGCGTTCTTCTGGGGCTCGCTGGTCCGGGTCGCGCTGCTGCACCACGTGACGTGGTCGATCAACTCGATCTGTCATGCGGTGGGCAAGCGTCCGTTCCGGTCCCGGGACCGCTCGGGCAACGTGTGGTGGCTGGCGGTGCTCTCGTGCGGGGAGTCCTGGCACAACCTGCACCACGCGGACCCGACGTCGGCCCGGCACGGCGTGCTGCGCGGGCAGGTCGACTCCAGTGCCCGGCTGATCCGCTGGTTCGAGCTGGCGGGCTGGGCTACGGACGTGCGCTGGCCGTCCAAGGGCCGCGTCGATGCCCGGCGCAGGGAAAACGCGTCGAACGCGGCATGATGGGGGACGTGGCGATCGACGGCAGCAGTTCCAGCAGCGACAAGCCCCGGCGTGGCCGCCGGGTCCGGATGACGGGCGCCGAACGGCGTCAGCAACTGCTGGACATCGGCCGCACCCTGTTCGCGGAGAAGGGCTTCGAGGGCACGTCGGTGGAGGAGATCGCGGCGAAGGCCGGGGTCTCCAAGCCGGTGGTGTACGAGCACTTCGGGGGCAAGGAGGGGCTGTACGCGGTCGTCGTGGACCGGGAGATGCGCCAGCTGCTGGACGGGGTGACGGGCGCGCTGACGGCCGGGCACCCGCGGGAGCTGCTGGAGCAGGCGGCGTTCGCGCTGCTCGACTACATCGAGTCGTACACGGACGGCTTCCGCATCCTGGTCCGGGACTCCCCGGTCGCCCAGTCGACGGGGACGTTCGCCTCGCTGATCAGTGATATCGCCACGCAGGTCGAGGACATCCTGGGGCTGGAGTTCAAGGCGCGCGGGTTCGATCCGAAGCTGGCCCCGCTGTACGCGCAGGCGCTGGTCGGGATGGTCGCGCTGACCGGGCAGTGGTGGCTGGACGTGCGCCGGCCGAAGAAGGCGGAGGTCGCGGCGCACCTGGTGAACCTGGCCTGGCACGGGCTGGACGGGCTGGAGTCGAAGCCGCGGCTGGTCGGCCACCGCAAGAGCTGAGCCGTACGGCCACGCACCGCGCGAACGCACCCCGCGGCGGCGCCCCGTCACCGGATCTCCGGTGGCGGGGCGTCGTCGCGTCGTACCGCCGCCCCTGGCGCTCAGTCCAGCGGTTCGAGGAACTTCAGCCGGTTGTCCGCGGGGTCCTCGCAGGAGAAGCGGCGGTGTCCGGGCCCGGCGGCGAACCAGCAGCCGCCGCGGGCGGCGAGTACGGGCGGTTTGGCGGTCAGAGCTCCTTTCGGGCGACGGCGAAGATGCGGCGGAACGGGAAGACGGTGCCGCGCGGGCCGGGCGGGTAGGCCTCGCGCAGCAGGTCGCGGTATTCGGCGAGGAAGGCCTCCGCGGCCGTCCGGTCGTCCCCGAGGGCGGTCAGCACGGGCCGCAGGGCGGTGCCCTTGACCCAGTCCAGTACCGGGTCGGGGCCGGTGAGCAGCTGGTGGTAGGTGGTTTCCCAGGTGTCGACGGTGCAGCCCAGCTCGATGAACCGGTCCAGGTAGTCGCCGGGTTCGAGGAGGTGGACGTAGCGGGCGCCGTGGCCGGCGAGGCGGCCGCGCCAGCGCGGGGTGTCGCAGAGCCGGGCGAGGAGCGCGTGGCTGGGGGCGGTGAAGTTGGCGGGGATCTGGAAGGCGAAGGTGCCGCCGGGGCGCAGCCCGTTGGTCCAGGCGGCGAAGGAGCCGGCGTGGCCGGGGACCCACTGGAGGGCCGCGTTGGAGACGATCAGGTCGTAGGGCTCCTCGGGGAGCCAGTGTGCGAGGTCGCCGTGGCGGAAGTCGAGGCTGCCGCCGCCCGGGGTGGGGCCCGCGTACTCGTCGTCGGCGCGGCGGAGCATCTGCGGGGAGAGGTCGAAGCCGGTGATGTGGGCCTCGGGCCAGCGTTCGGCGAGGAGTGCGGTGACGTTGCCGGGGCCGCAGCCGAGGTCGGCGATGCGGGCGGGGCGCGTGGGCAGCTCGGGTATCCGGTTCAGGAGGTCGAGGAAGGGGCGGGTTCGGTGTCCGGCGTGGCGGAGGTATTGCTGGGGGTCCCAGGTGGGCGCGGCGTGGGCGGAGGGTGCGGGGATCTTTGCCGACGCGGTATCGGAATGCATGTTCGAGCCTCCCTACTGACGGGGCGGGCGGAAGCGGAAGCGGTTCCGGCCCCCTCCATGCCCATCGTCACTCAGAATATATCTCGATGTCAAGATTCATGAGATCGAGATATCCATTCCCGAGATCCTCGATTTGAAGAGACTTCACGTCGACAGACCCCTTACACTGATCGGCATGGAGGACGAGGTCGACCGATTGGTCGCGGCATGGCGGCGGGAACGCCCTGACCTCGACGTGGAACCGCTCGAAGTGCTGAGCCGCGTCAGCAGGCTCGCCCGGCACCTCGACCGCGCCCGCAGGCTCGCCTTCTCCGAGCACGGCCTGGAGCCTTGGGAGTTCGACGTCCTGACGTCGCTGCGCCGCGCCGGCGCGCCCTACCAGCTCTCCCCCGGCCAGCTCCTGACGCAGACCCTGGTCACCTCGGGCACCATGACCAACCGCATCGACCGGCTCGCCAAGAAGGGCCTCGTCGAGCGGCTGCCCGACCCCAACGACCGGCGGGGGGTGCTCGTGCGCCTCACCCCCGAGGGCCGTGACCGCGCCGACGAGGCCCTGGCCGGCCTGCTGGCCCAGGAGAGGGCGATCCTCGCCCAGCTCTCCCAGGCCCAGCGCGGCGACCTCGCGGCACTGCTACGCCAGTTGACCGCTCCGTTCGACAACATCCCCGGCTAGGTCCGCCGGTCGTACGCCCGCCCGCCGGGCCAGTGCCACCGCCGCGAGCGTGGAGTGCACCCCGAGCTTGCCCAGCACGTTCTGCATGTGCGTGCGGACGGTGTGCGGGGACAGGAACAGCCGCGCCGCCACGTCCTTGCGGCCCAGCCCCGCCACCATGCAGCGCAGCACCTCGTGCTCGCGCGGCGTGAGGGACTCGACGAGCCGTTCGCTGTCCGTCCGGTGCTTGCGCGCGGCCGTCAGTTCCCGCAGGACCCCGGTGAGCAGCGCGGGAGGCAGGTGGGTCTCCTCGCGCAGGACCCCGCGGATGACGGCCAGCAGCCGCGAGAGCGAGCAGTCCTTCGCCACCCAGCCGGAGGCCCCGGCCTGCAGGGCGTGCGCGGCCCGGCGCGGATCGTCGCGCTCGGCCAGCACGACGGTGCGGACCCCGGGGTGGGACACCCGCACCCCGGCGACGAGCGCGATCCCGTCGGCGGCGGGCGGTGGCCCGGAGCCCGGTTCGCGCTGGGCGGGCACGGCCCCGGCGGCGGCGCCGAGGTCGGCGTCGACGAGCAGGACGTCGAAGCGGCGGCCCTCGGCCACCGCGCGTTCGAGACAGCGCAGCGCGGCGGGGCCGCTGCCGGCCGCGGACACGTCCACGTCGGGCTCGGCCGCGAGCGCGGCTGCGAGCGATTCGGCGAAGATGCGGTGATCGTCGACCACGAGAACCCGGATGCGAACCACAAAACCCCCAAGGGTCGGGGAACGGACGACTGCGGGTACGGCGCCCGGACCCGGTGATCCGCAGCTGCCGCGGCCGCCGCCGAGACATCTCTGCACTACCCCGGACCGGACGCCGTACCCGGCGTGTCTCGACCCCTGAATCAACACCGGCCCCCACCGGTGTCACGCATCAGCGTAGAACGGGTCGCCGCTCACGGTTGGCCGAATAGCAGAAGTTTTCCGAGGGATTTTCCGGCTGGGCAGGCGTGAACCGGGATCGCTGTGGCCGGAATTCGACCATGTAAACGGTCTGGAAGACGGTTTCCGGCGGGCCCGTGCCGCGGGCAGTTGCACGGAGGGCATTTCACCCGGCGTGTGCACGCCGGGCGCCCGCGCACCGCGCCCGCCCACGGCGCGGCCGGCGCCCGCGCGCTCCCCGCGCACGCCGCGGTCCGCACACCGCGGTACGCACGCGCCGTACGCACCGCGCCCCCCGGCACCGTCGGGTGCGGGGGGCGCGGGTGAGGCGGGGCGGCGGGTCAGGAGCGGTGCTTGCGCGTGAAGTTCCAGGCGTCCGTGATGATGCCCGTGAGGTCCGAGCGGGCCGGGGTCCAGCCGAGCCGCTCGTGCGCCGTGCGCGCGGAGGCGACGAGCACCGCCGGGTCTCCGGCCCGCCGCGGGGCGACGACCTCGGGGATCTCCGCGCCGGTGACCTTGCGGACCGTCTCGACGACCTCGCGGACCGAGAAGCCGTTGCCGTTGCCGAGGTTGCAGATGAGGTGCTCGCCCGCGGTGGCGGCCTCCAGGGCGGCCAGGTGGGCCTCGGCCAGGTCGGCGACGTGGATGTAGTCGCGCACGCAGGTGCCGTCCGGGGTCGGGTAGTCCTCGCCGAACACCGAGATCGACTCCCGCTCGCCCAGGGCGACCTGGAGCACCAGCGGGATCAGATGCGTCTCGGGGTCGTGCCGCTCGCCGAACTCCCCGTACGCGCCGGCCACGTTGAAGTAGCGCAGCGAGACCGCCGCGACGCCGTGCGCCGCGCACTCGCCGGCGATCATGTGGTCGACGGCGAGCTTCGAAGCGCCGTAGGGGTTGGTGGGCTTGGTGACCGAGTCCTCGGTGAGCAGGCCCTCGGTGGGCTCGCCGTAGGTGGCGGCGGTGGAGGAGAACACCAGCTTGCGCACGCCGTGCGAGCGCATCGCGGCCAGCAGGGCGAGCGTGCCGCCGACGTTGTTCTCCCAGTACTTGCCCGGGTTGGCGACGGACTCGCCGACCTGCGAGGACGCCGCGAAGTGCAGCACCGCGTCGTAGGAGGGGTCCAGGTACCGCTCGGCGTCCTGGATCCGGCCCTCGATGAAGGCGGCGCCCGCCGGGACGCCCTCGCGGAAGCCGGTGGACAGGTCGTCGAGGACGGTGACCTCGTGCCCGGCCTCCAGGAGGTGCGCCGCGACGACGCTGCCGACGTACCCGGCGCCGCCGGTGACCATGTATTTGAACGCCGCCGTGCGGGAAGTCGCCGTTCTGGAAGTCGCCGTCTCGCTCACTCGTCCACTGCCTCTCGCCGGGGGATGCACGCGGGCGCGTGCACGTGCCGGTCACTGGCTTACCGGATTACGGGCCTCCGGGGAAATCGGCGGCCGCCGAGGGCACCCCCGCCCGGTCCAGCAGGCCGGTACGGGCGGCCAGCGCCGCCGCCTCCAGCCGTGAGCCCACGCCCAGTTTCATCAGCACCCGCTGCACGTGCGTACGGGCGGTGCTCGGCGCGATCTCCATGCCCGCCGCGATGATCCGGGTGTCCTCGCCCTCGGCGACCCGGACCAGCACCTCCACCTCGCGCGGGGTGAGCAGCCGCAGCAGCCGGCTGCCCTCGTCGTCGGGCTGGACCGCGGGGTTGAGGAGCTCCGCGAAGGCGCCTTGGAGCAGCTGCGGGGAGATCGCCACCTCCCCCGCCCGGGCCTTGGCCAGGGCCCGCTCCACCCCTTCGATCCGCTCGTCGTGGCGTACGTACCCCGAGGCGCCGGCGGCGAAGGCGGCCGCGATCCCGCGCGGGCTCGGCACCGGGCCGAGGACGACCACGGCGATCTGCGGCCGTTCCCGCTTGATCCGGACGACCGGCTCGAAGACCCCCGGCTCGGCGGGCGTGGCGGTGCCCAGCAGACAGACCTCCGGCGCCCGGCTGATGACCAGCTCGGCGGCGCCCGCGGCCGGGGCGGCCGCGGCCAGCACCCGGTGCCCGCGCAGTTTGAGGGCCGAGGCCAGCGCCTCGGCCAGCAGCCGGTGTTCGTCGAGCACCATGACCCGTACGCCCATCGCGCACCCACCCCCGCCCTTCTGACCCGGCAAGCTACACGCTTGTTCGACGGTGCGCGTCCGTTACCGCGCAGAAGCCCCCGGAAGGCGGACCTTCCGGGGGCTTCTGCCCGCTGCGCCGCGCGGCCGCGATCGGCCGGGTATCAGCTGGCGGTGAAGGAGACGAACAGGTACTCGGGGTCGCCCTTGTCGGAGTACGGCTTCCTGGCCGTCGTCCGGGAGATGAAGAGCTTGCCGTTGTGGTAGCGGTATTCGGAGTAGTCGGGCGAGAAACCGGTCTCGGCGGTCCGGCTGGCCTTCTCCGCCGGGTTCTCCATGAGGACGGTCTCCTTCATCGTCTTGCCGTCGATGCTGACGACCTGGCCGCCCTTGTCGTACGGGGGCTCCTTGTACGCGATGATGTTCGGCCCGTCCATGCGGAGCGGGAACAGGGTGTACCGCTCGCCCGCGTCGGCGCGGTCGGTGGTCTGCTTGCCGGTCTCCAGGTCGAAGGAGAGCAGCTCGTTGGTGCGGCCGACCTCCGCCGAACCCTGGTGCTCGATCGAGGGCAGGTAGATCTTGCCGTTGCCGATCACGAACCCGGCGCACTTCTCGACCTCGGTGCCGCCGCACTTGCCGCCGTAGGTGCCGGAGGCGAGCGAGATGCGCGCCTTCAACTCGCCCTTGGGGTCGACGACGAAGAGGTCGCTGACGCCGGAGGCGTTCTTGGCGGTCTTGCCGACGTCCGCGCCGACGATGAGGGGCTTGGTGGAGACGATGGACGCCCACTCGATGCCCGGGGAGAGCTTGTACGAGGACAGCTGGGCGCCGGTGGCCGGATCCAGCGTCTGGGCGTACAGGGTCTGGTTGTCGCCGCGGCCGCACTTGCGGATCACGGCGAGGGCCTCGCCGCCGGCGTAGCCGCTGTCGTAGCAGCCGTCGCCGTCGACCTTGGGGGTCCACAGGGACTTTCCGTCGGCAAGGTTCCAGGCGGCGCCGCCGCTGGTGCCGCCCGCGGCGACGGTCTGGCCGCTGAGGGTCACCTCGTAGTAGGAGGCGGGCTTGTCGCCGGTGGTGGCGCCCTTGGCGTTGCCGGACCACAGGAGCTTTCCGGCTTCCAGGTCGATGACGCCGACCTCGGTGCACGCCGGGTACTTGTTGTCGGGCGTGGGCTTGGTGGGCCGGAAGAGGACGGCCGTCTTGTTGTCGCTGACGTGCTTGGTGGCGGCGCAGAGCTCGCCCGGGAGGGGGACCTCCCACTTCTTGCCGCCGTCGACGGTGTTGTAGCCGACGACCTTCGCCACGTCCGACTTGATGTACGTGGAGTCGGTGATCCAGGAGCCCGCGACCGTGACGACCTCTTCCGGGGTCGGGTTGGGCTGGTTGAACAGCGGCTTCGACTTGGTGTTGGCCGGCACCTTCTCCGAACCGGGCGTGCCGGAGCCGGGCTTGTCGCCGCCGGTGGTGCCGTTCGCGGCGGGCTGCTTGCCGTTGCCGCCGTCCTCGCCGGACACGTACCAGAAGCCGCCCGCGATGATCAGGACGATGGCCAGGAGGGCCGCGCCGACGATCATCAGCTGGGTGCGCTTGTCGTTGCCGCCGCCCGGGCCGGCCGGGGGCTGGGCCGCGTACATGGGGGCCGCGGGTGCGCCGTAGGCCGGCGGGGCCCCGGCCCCGCCGGGGGGCTGCGGCTGCTGCGGGTAGCCGTAGCCCTGCTGGGGATAGCCGTACGCCGCCTGCCCCTGCGGCGCCGCACCCGGCGCGGCGGGGGCGGCGGGCGTGGCGGGCGCGGTCGGCGGGCCCGGCGGTACGGGCGGCTGCTGCGGCGGGGCCGGCGGCTGCGGTGCGCCCTGCGGCGCGGACGGCACCGGCGGCGGCGCGCCGAAGGCCCCGGGTGCGGGCTCCTGCGGCGCTCCGAAGCCGCCGACGGGCGGCTGCTGGGGTGGCGGCGGGGTACTCATCGCTTGCTACTGCCTCTCGGTGGGCGGCTCGGTGGACTCGCTGCGCGTCATTTGCCGAAGACCATCAGGAGCTTCTCGGCGGTGCCCTTGGCGAGAAGACGGGACTGGGAGACGTAGAGCCTGCCGTCCGCGTAGTCGACGATCGGGGTGAAGAAGGAGCTCTCGATCGGGGCGGAGGTTCCCGACGGGTTGCGCAGCAGCGCGGTGGGCGTGCCGCCGGCGGCCGGGATCGAGAGGACCTCGCCGCCCTGGTCGGAGGTGGCCTTGCGGTAGGCGATCAGCTGCCCGTTGGCGGCGCCCACGGGGACGATGGTGCGGCCGTCCCCGGCGGGGGTGCGCCACTTGGCCTTGCCGGTGCCCAGGTCGAAGGCGACGATCTCGTTGGCCTTGCCGGACTCGGCGACGGTCGGCAGGTAGAGCGTGCCCGCGTCCACGGCGGTGGTGGAGCAGATCTCGACGGAGCGGAAGAGGCCGTTGGTGCACTCGGTGGCGAAGCTGCCCTCGCCGCTCACGGTGGCGCGCTGTTTGCCGTCGGGTCCGAGGACCACGATGGCGCGTTCCTTCTTGTCCTGGTTGCCGATGTCGAGGACGAGCGGGTCGAGCGAATAGACGGCGCCGACCTTGTACTTGGCGGGCAGCTTGAAGGTCCAGGTCTTCTTGCCGGTGACCGGGTCGGCGTCGGAGACCTCGCTGGAGAGGTCGTCGTCGTAGCAGGTCGCGATGGCGATCATCTTGCCCTTGTCCGCCACGTACGCGTCCGGCTTGCAGCCCTCGGCGGTGGCGCTGCCGAACAGCTTGTCGCCGGTGCTGACCTTGAAGGCGCTGGCGGTGCCGCTGCGGCTGACGGCGACGGTGTCGCCGGTGATGCCCAGGCTGGGGCTGGTCATGATGTCGAAGAGGCCCTCCTTGGGGACCTCCTTCGTCCAGCCTTCCTTGCCCGTCTTGAGGTCGACCTGCTTCATCTGGTTGCAGGTGGCGGAGTCGCCCTCGCCGTCCTTGAACATGACGACGGTCTTGCGCTCGGCGGTGGTCTGCTTGGTGACGGAGCAGATCGGAGCGGGGAAGGCCAGCGTCCACTTCTCCTTGCCGTCGGTGACCCCGTACGCGGTGAGGTTCTTCCAGACGCTCTTGACGACGGTGTCGCCGACGATCCACTGGCCGGCGGAGTCCACGCCGAGGCCGGGGCCGTCGATCTTGGCGGTCTTGAGCCAGAGGGTCTTGTCCTCGCCCTGCTTGCGGCCGGCGTTGAGGTCCTCGCTCTGGCCGCCCCCGTTGCCGCTGCCGTCGCCGTTGTCCACGCTGGCGGAGGGCTTGGCGTCGGCGGGCGTGGAGCCCTGCGCGACGGGCTGCTTCGGGTCGTGGTCGCCGCTCACGAAGGCGAAGTAGCCGCCGGTGCCGAGCACGAGGACCCCGGCGACGGCCGCGGCGACGATGACGGCCGTCTTCTTCTTCGGCGGCTGCGGCGCGCCCCCGACCTGGTGCATGCCGGCGGTGGGCATGCCGGGCGGCGGAGGGAAGTAGCCCTGCTGGGGCGCGGGCTGCTGCATGGGCTGCGTGGGGGGCTGCTGCGCGTACGGGTTCTCACCCTGCTGCGGGTACCCGTAACCGGGCTGCGGCGGACCCGGCAGGTGACCGTAACCGGAGGGCGGAGGCGGCTGGTTCGGCGGCTGGGGCGGCTCGGTCATCAGCGCATACCTTCGGCGTCGGGTGGTGGAGGGGGATGACCTTTCTATCACTGACGGCGTTCTTACATCGGGCCGGTCCGACCCCTGTTCCCAAGGGAGGACCGGCCCGTGACAACGCCGTTATCCGGTCGGCCGACGCATCCGCCCGGCGGAATCCAGGCGGGTCTAGGCGTCCTCGGCCAGCTCCAGCCAGCGCATCTCCAATTCGTCGCGGTCGGCGATGAGTTCGCGCAGCTCCGCGTCCAGCTTGGCCACCTTGTCGAAGTCGGTGGCGTTCTCGGCGATCTGCGCGTGCAGGTTCGACTCGCGGTCCGACATCTTGTTGAGCTGCCGCTCGATCTTCTGGAGCTCCTTCTTCGCGGCGCGCGAGTCGCCGGAGGCGCTCGACTTGGCGGCGGCGGCCGGGGCGGGCGCCGGGGCGGCTGCCTCGATCATCTTCTGCCGGCGCTCCAGGTACTCGTCCAGGCCGCGCGGCAGCATCCGCAGGCTCGCGTCGCCCAGCAGCGCCATCACCGTGTCGGTGGTGCGCTCGATGAAGAACCGGTCGTGGGAGATGACGATCATCGAGCCGGGCCAGCCGTCGAGGAGGTCCTCCAGCTGGGTGAGGGTCTCGATGTCGAGGTCGTTGGTGGGCTCGTCGAGGAAGAGCACGTTGGGCTCGTCCATCAGCAGGCGCAGGATCTGGAGCCGGCGCCGCTCACCACCCGACAGGTCGCCGACGGGCGTCCACTGCTTCTCCTTGGTGAAGCCGAACTGCTCGCACAGCTGACCCGCCGTCATCTCGCGGCCCTTGCCGAGGTCGACGCGGTCGCGTACGCGCTGCACGGCCTCCAGGACCCGCAGGGACGGGTCGAGTTCGCCGACCTCCTGCGAGAGGTACGCCAGCTTGACCGTCTTGCCGACGGTGACGGTCCCGGCGACCGGCTGGACGTCGCCCTGCGTACGGGCCGCCTCGGCGAGCGCCCGCAGCAGCGAGGTCTTGCCCGCGCCGTTGACGCCGACGAGGCCGATGCGGTCGCCGGGGCCCAGGTGCCAGGTGAGGTGCTTGAGCAGGACCTTCGGACCGGCCTGGACGCTGACGTTCTCCAGGTCGAACACGGTCTTGCCCAGGCGGGCGTTGGCGAAGCGCATCAGCTCCGACTTGTCGCGCGGCGGCGGCACGTCGGCGATGAGCTCGTTGGCGGCCTCGATGCGGTAGCGCGGCTTGGAGGTCCGGGCCGGGGCGCCGCGGCGCAGCCAGGCCAGCTCCTTGCGCATCAGGTTCTGCCGCTTGGTCTCCTCGGTGGCGGCGATGCGCTCGCGCTCGGCGCGGGCGAAGACGTAGTCGCTGTAGCCGCCCTCGTACTCGTAGACGGAGCCGCGCTGGACGTCCCACATGCGGGTGCAGACCTGGTCGAGGAACCAGCGGTCGTGGGTGACGCAGACGAGGGCCGAGCGGCGTTCCTGGAGGTGCTTGGCCAGCCAGGAGATCCCCTCGACGTCGAGGTGGTTGGTGGGCTCGTCGAGGACGAGGAGGTCCTGGTCCGCGATGAGCAGCTTGGCGAGCGCGATGCGGCGGCGCTCGCCGCCGGAGAGCGGGCCGATGACGGTGTCGAGGCCCTGGCCGAAGCCGGGGAGGTCGAGGCCGCCGAAGAGCCCGGTGAGCACGTCGCGGATCTTGGAGTTGCCGGCCCACTCGTGGTCCGCCATGTCCCGGATGATCTCGTGGCGGATGGTCGCCGCGGGGTCGAGGGAGTCGTGCTGGGTGAGGACGCCCATGCGCAGTCCGCCGCTCTGGGTGACCCGGCCGGTGTCGGGCTCCTCCAGCTTGGCGAGCATGCGGATGAGGGTGGTCTTGCCGTCGCCGTTGCGGCCCACGACACCGATCCGGTCTCCCTCGGACACGCCGAGGGAGATGCCGTCGAGCAGGGCACGGGTTCCGTACACCTTGCCGACTGCCTCGACATTGACCAGATTGACGGCCATCAGACGCGCTCCAGGGAAGGGTGTGGATCAGCCCCTCAGCCTAACCCTCCGAGCCGGTGCCGAGCGCTCCACCAGGAGCCAGCCTCCCAGAGCCATGCCGATGGCGGCGGGAGCGGTGACCGGAAGGGCGATGAGGGTGGCGCTGTGGCCCTCCAGCAGTCCGCCGAGCCCGGTCATGGACAGGCCGAGGATCCCGAGCAGGCACAGGGTGATCCCGAGGGCGGCGCGGGGCCCGGACCCGGGCTCGGCGTCGCCGCGGCCGGGCGCCTCGAAGCGGCGGAAGACGGCGACCAGTACGCCGGTCAGCGCGGCGGCCGCGAGCAGCCGGACGGGGACCTGCGCCCACCAGGCGCCGGTGGCCGGCTCGGGCAGGCGCAGGCCGAGCCCGAGCTGGGCGGCGTACACGGCGAGCATGGCGGTGAGGTGCCACAGGAACGCGGTCATGGCGATCCCGTTGGCGGCGACCACCGAACGCCAGACGCGCGGCCGGGCGAGCAGCGCGGCGGCGGGCTTCGCGAGCAGCTCCACGGCTGCGACCAGCCACGTCCCGTGCGCCAGCAGCGCGAGGGTGGGCGGGGCCATGTTGGACGCCTTCTCCCCCGGCATCCCGACCATGGACAGCGGGTACGGGCCGTACGCGACGAGCAGTACGGCGCCGGCGAGCCCGGCGGCGGCGAGCAGCGCGGGGCGGGTGATCCGCCCGTCGGCCCGCAGGAAGCCGAGCTGGTGGACGGCCAGCCAGACGAAGGCGAAGTTCAGGAACTCCACGTACGGGACGGCGAGCGCGAAGCGCAGTGCGTCGACGGCGGCCGCGGACCCGGCCAGCAGGGCGAAGGCGCCCCAGCCCCACCGCCGGTGCAGCTCCAGCAGGGCCGGGGTGAAGGCGACCATGGCCAGGTAGATCCCGATGAACCAGAGCGGCTGGGTGACCACCCGCAGCGCGGCCCCGCTCAGTTTCCCCTGCCCGCCCCCGGCGAGCTGGACGGCGAGCGCGCCCGCGGTCCACAGGAGGACGAAGACGAGGGTGGGCCGCAACAGCCGCTGGAGCCGGGCCCGCAGGAAGGCGGCGTAGACGGGCCGCCCGTCGGCGCGCCGGGCCAGCGAGCGGTACGACAGGGCGTGCGAGAACCCGCCGACGAAGAAGAACACCGGCATGATCTGCAGGCCCCAGGTGAGGACTTGGAGTGCGGGGACCAGGGCGAGCAGGTTCCCTATGCCGTCAGCGCTGACGGCGGCCATCAGCCAGTGCCCGAGCAGCACCGTCCCGAGCGAGGCGACCCGCAGCAGGTCGACGTACCGGTCCCGGCTGTCGGGGGTGGCCTCGGCGAGGTCCTTGGCGGTGTGCGCGGCATATCCCATGCGGGCACCCTCCCGCCCGGGACCCGGGCGGGAACAGAGCGCGGATACTCACTTCGCCCTGGGTACCCGCGTACGGGTGGGTTGCGGGTGGGTGCTCCTCAGGACGCCAGGACCGTGGCCCCCGGGGCCGGGCCGGTGGCGGTCCGGGTCGTGCGGCAGGTGCCCGAGGCTTCGAGGGCCGCGGCGACCTTGAGGGCGGATTCCGCGTCGCGGACCAGGAAGGCCGTCGTCGGCCCGGAGCCGGAGACCAGCGTGGCCAGCGCTCCGGCGGAGGTGCCCGCCTCCAGCGTCGCGGCCAGCTGCGGGCGCAGCGACAGGGCCGCCGGCTGGAGGTCGTTGGCCAGGGTCGCGGCGAGCGCGGCCGGGTCGCCCGAGGCGAGGGCGGTGAGCAGCGCCGGCGAGGCCTCGGGGGCCGGGATGCTGCGGCCCTCGGCCAGGCGGTCGAACTCGCGGAACACCGCGGGCGTCGACAGCCCGCCGTCGGCGACCGCGAACACCCAGTGGAAGGTGCCCGCCTCGACCGGGGTCAGGAGCTCCCCGCGCCCGGTGCCCAGCGCCGCCCCGCCGACCAGGCTGAACGGCACGTCGCTGCCGAGTTCCGCGCAGATCTCCAGGAGCTGGGCGCGCGGGGTGTCCAGCCCCCACAGGGCGTCGCAGGCCAGCAGGGCGCCGGCGCCGTCGGCGCTGCCGCCCGCCATGCCGCCGGCCACCGGGATGTTCTTCGCGATGTGGATGTGGACGGCGTCGGAGCGGCCGTGGCGGGCCGCGAGGATCTCGGCCGCCCGCGCCGCCAGGTTCGTACGGTCCAGCGGGACCTGGTCGGCGTCCGGGCCGGCGCAGGTGACCGTCAGGGTCTCGGCCGCGGTGACCGTCACCTCGTCGTACAGGGACACCGCGAGGAAGACGTTCGCCAGGTCGTGGAAGCCGTCGGGCCGGGCCGCGCCCACCGCCAGCTGCACGTTGACCTTCGCGGGGACCCGTACGGTCACGCTCTTCTTCCTGCTCACAGCGCGGGCCTCTCCGCCGCCGGCTTGTGCTCGGCGATCGCCGCGAACTCCTCCACCGTCAGCGATTCCCCGCGCGCCTGCGGGGACACCCCGGCGGCGACCAGCGCCTGCTCCGCGCCCGCCGCCGAACCGGCCCAGCCGGCCAGCGCGGCCCGCAGCGTCTTGCGGCGCTGCGCGAAGGCGGCGTCCACGACGGCGAAGACCTCGGCCTTCGTGGCGCTCGTCCTGATCGGCTCGGCCCGCCGCACCAGCGAGACCAGGCCGGAGTCCACGTTCGGCGCCGGCCAGAACACGTTGCGGCCGATGGACCCGGCCCGCTTCACGTCCGCGTACCAGTTCGCCTTGACCGAGGGCACCCCGTACACCTTGTTGCCCGGCTTGGCGGCCAGCCGGTCGGCGACCTCCGCCTGCACCATCACCAGCGTGCGCTCGATGGTCGGGAACCGGTCCAGCATGGTCAGCAGCACCGGCACGGCCACGTTGTACGGCAGGTTCGCCACGAGCGCGGTCGGCGCCGGCCCCGGCAGCTCCTCCACGAGCATCGCGTCGGAGTGCACCAGCGCGAAGCGGTCCTTGCGCTGCGGCATCCGCGCCTCGATGGTGGCGGGCAGCGCAGCCGCCAGCACGTCGTCGATCTCGACGGCGGTGACCCGGTCGGCGGCCTCCAGCAGCGCGAGCGTCAGCGAGCCCAGCCCGGGCCCGACCTCGACGACGACGTCGTCGGGCCGCACCTCGGCGGTGCGCACGATGCGGCGCACCGTGTTGGCGTCGATGACGAAGTTCTGGCCCTTCTGCTTCGTCGGCCGTACGCCGAGTACGGCGGCCAGCTCGCGGATGTCCGCCGGCCCGAGAAGGGCGTCGGAGGTGGTGCCGGTCGTACTGCTGGTAGTGCCCTCGGGCTGCTGCTCTGCGGTGCTCACCGGTAAAGCCTACGGCCGCAGTGGGGCCACGGGGTCGCGCCCCTTTGTACGTAGAGCTTCTTCGCCCGGTACGTCTGTTCCGGGCCCGGGGCGTCCTGGGGGCGGCCGGAGCCGCCGAGGCTCTGCCAGGTGCGGACGTCGAACTGGTACAGGCCGCCGTACGTGCCCGAGGCGTCGGTGGCGGAGGGGCGGCCGCCGGACTCGCACTGGGCCAGCGCCCCCCAGTCGAGGCCGTCCGCCCCGGCGACGGAGGTCGGCAGCGGCCTCGTGCCGACCTTGACGAGCTGGGTGACGGGGTCGCGGACGGTCTCCTCGGCGACCTTGCGGGGCTTTTGCCGCACCCCGTTGACGGTGCGCAGGACGTACGTGACCCGGCGGGCCCCGGGCCGGCCCGCCCGCTCGACGACCTCGGTGCCGGCGAACAGGGAGTCGTCCTCGGTCTTCTCGACCGCGTACGGGATGCGCTCCTCGCGGACCTCGCGGGTGCCGGTGATGCGGAGCACCGTGACGGTCTGGCCGTCGCGCGGGAAGGAGGCGGGCGGGACGGAGGTGGTGTCCTGGCCCTGGAGGGTGATCCCGGCCTGGCCGAGGGCTTCCTGGACGGTGGCGGCGTTGGTGCGGATGGTGGTTTCGCGGCCGTCCGCCATGAAGGTGACGCTGCGTTCGGTGCGGACGGCCAGGGTGAGGCCGGCCCGTGGCACGGGGGCGGTGCGCGGGGCGGAGAGGTAGGCGCCCTCGACGCGGACGCCGAACTGGCGCAGGGCTCCCTCGACGGTGGCGGCGGTGGTCCACACCTGGCGGCTCTGCCCGTCGAGGGTCAGGCGCAGGGGGCGGCCGTAGCGGACGACGATCTCGTCGCCGTCGTCGAGGGCCTCGGTGCGGGCGGGGGCGACGAGGTCGTGGGGGCCGACGCCGAGACCCTCGGCGTCCAGGAGTTCGTCGACGTCGTCGGCGAAGGTGTGCAGGGTCCGGGGCTCCCCGTCGACGGTGAGCCGCACGGACTTGTCGGCGGCGACGAACGCCGTGGTTCCCCCGGCCAGGAAGGCGACGACCAGGGCCTGCGGGACGATCCGCCGCCAGTTGCCCTGCCCCGCGGGGGCGGGGGCGGGGGCGGGGGCGCCGCGGCGCCGCCGGCCGGTGGGGGCGGCGATGGACGGCAGGCCCGGGCCGGGGTCGGGGCTGCGGCGCCGGCCCGTGCCGGCTCCGGGGCCCGGGCCCGGGGGCGCGGCGAGGTCGGGGCCGGCGGCGGGGGCCGCCCGGCGCCGTCCGGTCGGGGCGGCTACGGGCGCCGCCGCGGCCTCGGCGCCCTTGCGCCGCCGGGCGGCCCGCCGGTCCCCGGTGCGCGGGGCGGGCACCGCTGCGGGCTCGGGGTCCGGGACCACGGCCTCGTTCCCGTACACCCCGGTGAAAGGACTCTCGCTCACGACGCTCGCTCCACTGGTCCGGCCCCATCGGTTCGGGCACGGCACCCTAGCGGACGCCCGTCACTCACCAAAGTCGGGCGGCTACCGAGCGTGTCGGGGCGGGCGCGGCGGGTCGGCGGCCCCTCAGTAGCCGAAGGCGCGGGCGGTGTTCGCCGCCAGGGCGGTGGCCATCGCGTCCTCGTCGATCCCGCGCACCGCCGCCATCGCCCGTACGGTCAGCGGAATGAGGTACGGGGCGTTCGGCCGTCCGCGGTACGGCGCCGGGGTGAGGTAGGGGGCGTCGGTCTCGACGAGGACGAGCTCCAGCGGGGCCACGGCGAGGGCCTCGCGCAGCGGCGCGGCGTTCTTGAAGGTCACGGTCCCGGCGAACGACATGTAGTACCCGGCGGCGGCGCATTCGCGCGCCATGTCGGCGTCCCCGGAGTAGCAGTGGAAGACGGTGCGTTCGGGCGCGCCCTCCTCGCGCAGGATGCGCAGGACGTCGGCGTGGGCGTCCCGGTCGTGGATGACCAGGGCCTTGCCCTGCCGCTTGGCGATCTCGATGTGGGCGCGGAAGGAACGCTCCTGCGCGGCCATCCCGTCGGGTCCGGTGCGGAAGTGGTCGAGTCCGGTCTCGCCGACGGCCTTGACGTGCGCCAGCTTCGCGAGTTCCTCGATCTCGGCCAGCGCCTCGTCGAGCGCGGCCTCGCCGCCGCCGGCCCGCGCCCCCTGGCGGGACCAGCCTCCCTCAGGGTCCCCGAGCACGATGCGGGGCGCTTCGTTCGGGTGAAGGGCGACGGCCGCGTGGACGTTCTCGTACGCCGCCGCCGTCTCGGCCGCCCAGCGGGAGCCCTTCACGTCGCACCCGACCTGGACGACGGTGGTCACGCCCACCGAGGCGGCCTTGGCGAGGCCCTCCTCGACGGTGCCTCGCTGCATGTCCAGGTGGGTGTGGGAGTCCGCCACCGCGACCCGCAGCGGTTCGGGCAGCGGCGGCGGGGTGTCCCTGGAAGCGTCCTTGGCGGCAGTGCTCATGGGGCCGATCTTATGACCGGCGTCTCATGACCGGCGCAAGAGCCGCAGCAGCCGGGAGAGCCAGCCCCCGCGCTCGGCGCGCCCTCCGTCCGCCGTGACGGGCCCGGGGGAGTCGTGAGGCGGGGTCCTGCGCTGCTTCGGGGTCCGCGGTACGTTCGCGCCGGCCGGTACCGGGCCGGCGATCCCGGGCGAGATGCGGTGGTGGTAGAGCTTGTCGATCGTGCCGAGAACCGAGGACACCTGGCCTTCGCGCATGATCCGCACCACGTGCCCGCCGCAGTTGTGGCAGGTCGGGTTCGACAGCGGGGAGGGGACCCGCTCGCCCTTGACGGTGTAGATGATGAAGGGCTGGCCCTGGCCGTCGACGTGGTGCTCGATCTCGTAGCCCTGCTCCCAGCCGTAGCCGCACTTCATGCAGGCGAAGGAGTAGGCCTCGTGCACGGTGTGCACGAGCGGCTTCGGCACGGCGACGGGTACGGCCACTGCGGGCGCGGGGACGGGTACCGAGGTGTCTGCGATCTCACTCATGCCAGCTCCTCTTGTTCCACTGGTGCCATTGCCAGTGGACGCCTCTTCGGGCAGGAGCGCATCAGGCCCTGTCGACTGTTGGACGGTCTTTGGGCGACTCATGTCCCAAAGCGCCCGGTGCGCGGTCTGAGCTTTGCTTTTCAGGTTAGCCCTTTACCGTCTTACAGCACCTTTTGAGCCGCATTCTTTGCCGCGACGACCGCGTCGAAGACCTCCCGCTTGGGTACTCCGGCCTCGGCCGCGACCGCCGCGATGGCTTCTTTTCGACGCTCCCCGGCCTCCTCCCGCACGCGCACCCTGCGCACCAGCTCCTCGACGTCCACATCGCCGGGCCGGGCCGCCGGTGCGCCCTCCACGACGACGGTGATCTCGCCGCGCACGCCCTCGGCGGCCCAGGCCGCCAGCTCGCCGAGTCCGCCGCGCTTGACCTCCTCGTACGTCTTGGTCAGCTCGCGGCACACGGCGGCCCGCCGGTCCGCGCCGAAGACCTCGGCCATCGCGGCGAGGGTGTCGTCGAGCCGGTGGGGGGCCTCGAAGTAGACGAGAGTGCGGCGTTCGCCCTCGACCTCGCGCAGGCGCCCGAGGCGTTCGCCCGCCTTGCGCGGCAGGAAGCCCTCGAAGCAGAAGCGGTCCACCGGCAGCCCCGACAGGGCGAGCGCGGTGAGCACCGCGGACGGCCCGGGCACGGCGGTGACCTTGATGTCCTTCTCGACGGCGGCGGCGACCAGGCGGTAGCCGGGGTCGGAGACGGACGGCATGCCGGCGTCGGTCACCAGCAGCACCCGCCTGCCCTGTTCCAGCGCCTCGACCAGCTCCGGGGTGCGGGCCGATTCGTTGCCCTCGAAGTACGAGACGACGCGGCCGGTGGTGTGCACGCCGAGCCCCTGCGTCAGGCGGCGCAGCCGCCGGGTGTCCTCGGCGGCGACCACGTCGGCCCGCTCCAGCTCGGCCGCGAGCCGCGGCGGGGCGTCGGCGAGATCGCCGATCGGGGTGCCGGCGAGCACGAGCACGCCCGCGGAGGAGGAGGCCGGGGAGGGGGTTTCGGAGCCGGTGGGCTGGTCAGTCGTCACCCGTCCATCCTCTCAGCCGTCCCGCCCGGCACATGTCATCCGTCCCGCCCGCACCCGTCGTCCGCCCCGCCCGGCACGCTCATCCGTCCCGCCCGCACCCGTCGTCCGCCCCACCCGGCACGCTCATCCGCCCCACCCGCACGCGTCATCCGTCCCACCCGGCACACGCACCAGGGGTCCCCGGCACTGGGGTTCGCACAGCCGCGTTCCCTACGATGACCCGGTGACCAGTACCGCGACGCCGCCGCCCAGCCCCGCGGGGGCCCCGCCCGCCCCTCCGGCGGGACGCGCAGACCAGCCGTCCGCCTGGCTGCGCCGCCTGCGCAGCTTCGGCTACGCGCCGCCCGGCGACGCCTGGCGTCCGGGCCCCGGGCGGGCGCCCGCCCCGAGTCCGGACGTCCGCACCCGCCTGGTGCCCCCGTACGCCCGGCCCTCCGCGCAGCTGTGGACGGCGCTCGGGGTCCCGCCCTCCGCGGCGGGCGCCTGGGAGCGCGTGCTGGCGTGGGCAGGGCCGCTGCTGGTGGCCCTGGTGGCCGGGGTGCTGCGCTTCGTGCACCTGGGCAGCCCGAAGGCGGTGATATTCGACGAGACGTACTACGCCAAGGACGCCTGGGCGACCATCCGGCAGGGCTACGAGGCGAGTTGGCCGAAGGACATCGACAAGTCGATCCTCGCCAACCCCGACGGGATCGCGCTCCCGCTGGACCCCGGCTACGTCGTGCACCCGCCGGTCGGCAAGTGGGTCATCGGGCTCGGCGAGTGGATGTTCGGCTTCACGCCGTTCGGCTGGCGGTTCATGACGGCCGTGCTCGGCACCCTGTCGGTGCTGATGCTGTGCCGGATCGGCCGCCGCCTGTTCCGCTCCACGTTCCTGGGCTGCCTGGCGGGCGCGCTGCTCGCGGTGGACGGCCTGCACCTGGTCATGAGCCGCACGGCCCTGCTCGACCTGGTCCTGATGTTCTTCGTGCTGGCCGCCTTCGGGGCGCTGCTGATCGACCGGGACAGGGCCCGGGCCAGACTCGCGGACGCCCTCCCGGTGGACGAGCAGGGGCGCACCCGCCCGGACGTCACCGTCGCCGAGACCCTGCGCCTGGGCTGGCGCCCGTACCGGATCCTGGCGGGCGTCTGCCTGGGTCTGGCGTTCGGCACGAAGTGGAACGGCCTGATCGTGCTGGCGTTCTTCGGGGTGCTGACCGTGCTGTGGGACGCGGCCGCGCGCCGCACCGCGGGGGCGGGCGCCCCGTACGCGGCGATGCTGCGCCGCGACGCGCTGCCCGGCTTCCTGTCGACGGTGCCGGTGGCGATCGCGGTGTACCTGGCCTCCTGGACCGGCTGGATCCTCTCCCCGGACAACGGCAAGGGCGGCTATTTCCGCGACTGGGCCGCCAAGAACGACCAGCACAGCTCGCTGTCGTTCCTGCCGGAGTGGCTGCGCAGCCTGTGGCACTACGAGACCGAGGTCTACGCGTTCCACGTCGGGCTGACCTCGGGACACACGTACGAGTCGAACCCGTGGAGCTGGCTGGTCCTGGGCCGGCCCGTCTCCTATTTCTACGAGTCCCCCGACCCGGGGACGGACGGCTGCCCGGCGACGGAGGCGGGCAAGTGCGCCCGCGAGGTGCTGGCCCTGGGCACCCCGCTGCTGTGGTGGGCGGGCTGCTTCGCGCTGCTGTACGTGCTGTGGCGGTGGTTCTTCCGCCGCGACTGGCGGGCCGGCGCGATCGCGTGCGCGCTGGGAGCGGGCCTGCTGCCCTGGTTCAACTACCAGGAGCGGACCATCTTCTTCTTCTACGCGGTGGTCTTCGTCCCGTACCTGTGTCTGGCGGTGGCGATGATGATCGGCGCCCTGCTGGGCCCGTCGGGCTCGACGGAGCGAAGGCGCGCGCTGGGGGCGATCGCGGCGGGCGTCCTGGTCCTCCTCATCATCTGGAACTTCATCTACTTCTGGCCGATCTACACGGGCCAGACGCTCCCGATGGACTCCTGGCGCGGCCGCATGTGGCTGGACACCTGGGTCTAGCCGCCGGATCCCGTGGCACGGCCCGTCACCGCTCGCGGGGGTGGCGGGCCGTGGCCATGCTGGAAGGAGGAGGTGAAGAGTCATGCGCATACGACGACTGCTCGGCCTCGTTCTCGCCACGGCGGCGCTGGCCGGAGCAGGTGCCCTCGGTGCCGCGACGGCCCAGGCGGCGGCCCCGGCCATCACGTCCGCGGAGTGCACGGACCAGGGGGGAACGGTGACCAGCCAGCCCTACGGCGGAACCTGGTGCACGCTCCCCGACGGGACCAAGGTCGCGGTCAGCTGACCGGCCGCGGTGTTCCGTTCTGGTAACAAGCCGTACGCGCCCCGTTTGCACAGAGTAAGGTCCGCACCAGAGGTTCTTTGAACATGTTCAGAGAACAACGGGGATCTGGGGAGGACGTAGGTGAACGGGGCGGCGAAAGGGGCCATCGTCGGCGGGGTGTTCCTCGCGATGGTGGGCGGGGCCGGGTACGGGGTGTACGCGCTGGTCGGGGACGGCGGCCACGACGGCGGGAACGGCGCCGCAGACACCGCCGTGAAGGCGGAGAAGGGCAGCGGGCCCGTCACCGACAAGGAGGCGGCGCAGACGGCGAAGGCCTTCCTCGCCGCCTGGGCGGCCGGGGACGCGCAGGGCGCGGCGGAGCTGACGAACAACGTGCAGGCCGCGCAGAGCGCCGTGGCCGGCTACCGGGCCACGGCCTACGTGTCGAAGGCCGTGATCACTCCGGGGACGCAGACGGGCACGACCATCCCGTTCGCCGTCGCCGCGGAGGTCACGTACCAGGGCGCGACCAAGCCCCTCGCGTACGAGTCCAAGCTGACCGTCGTACGCGGTCTGACCAGCGGGAAGCCGCTCGTCGACTGGCAGCCTTCGGTCATCCACCCGCAGCTGCAGAAGGACGAGAAGCTGCGCGCGGGCGCGCCCGCGGCCCCGCCGGTCAAGGCCGTGGACCGCAATGGCGAGGAGCTCAGCGCCGAGAAGTACCCCTCGCTGCGGCCGGTCCTCGACCAGCTGCGCCAGACGTACGGCGGCAAGGCGGGCGGCAAGCCCGGGGCCGAGCTGTGGATCGAGCCGGCCGCCCAGGACGCGCCGAAGCGGACGCTGCTGACGCTGGTGGAGGGGGAGCCGAGCACGCTGAAGACCTACCTGGACGCCAAGGTGCAGGCGGCGGCCGAGAAGGCCGTGGCCAAGTACCCGGAGTCCTCGGTGGTCGCCGTCCAGACGGGCAACGGGCACGTCCTCGCGGTCGCCAACAACCGCAAGGACGGCTTCAACGCGGCGATGGAGGGGCGGCGGGCGCCCGGGTCGACGATGAAGGTCGTGACGGCGGCGATGCTGATCGACCGCGGCAAGGCGGCGGCCGACAAGTCGGCGGAGTGCACCAAGGAGGCCTCCTGGGGCGGGCGCACCTTCCACAACCTGAACAACTTCGAACTGCCGGGCGCGAACTTCGCGACCAGTTTCGCCAAGTCCTGCAACACCGCCTTCATCAAGCAGATCGACGACGTCGACGACGACTCGGCGCTGGCGAAGGAGGCCAGGGAGGTCTTCGGCCTCGGGCTGGACAACTGGAAGACGGGCATCCGCTCGGCCGACGGCCAAGTGCCGGATGCGAAGGGCGCGGAGGCGGCGGCCGAGTACATCGGGCAGGGCCGGATCACCATGAACCCGCTGAACGTGGCCTCGTTCACGGCCACCGCGCGCAGCGGGGCCTTCCACCAGCCGCTCCTCGTCCCGCCGGAGCTCGACGGGCGGCCGATCGCGCAGGCGGCGCGGCAGATGAAGCCCTCGGTCCAGCAGCAGCTGGTCCGGATGATGAAGCTGACCGCCACCAGCGGCACGGCGGCCCAGGCGATGAGCTCGGTGGGCGGCGACAAGGGGGCGAAGACCGGCTCGGCGGAGGTCGACGGCGCCGGCAGCCCGGACAGCTGGTTCACGGGCTACAGCGGCGACGTGGCCGCGGCGGCGATGGTCGAGGCCGGCGGCCACGGCGGAGACGCCGCGGGCCCGCTGGTGGCCGCGGTCCTGAACGCCTCGTAGGCCCGGACCGCGGTGTGTCCGGCCCCCCGGCGTTCGATGCGCTGGGGGGGGAGCCGGGAGGCTCCGGGAAGGGTGGTCAGAGCGCGCCGCGAACGGCCCGCAGCAGCGCCTGCGCGCGGGGGTCGGCCGTGACCGACTTGGCGTGGGCGTTCGTCACGTACCCGAAGGCCACGCCCGACTCCGGGTCCGCGAACCCCAGCGACCCGCCGCGCCCCGGATGGCCGAAGGACCCCGCCGACAGCAGCGGCGACGCCGGACTGTGCAGCATGTACCCCGGCCCGAAGCGCGTGTTGACCACCAGCACCCGGTCGGGGCCGGACGACAGCTCCGTACCCGCCAGTCGGCGCGTCCGCTCGGTGAACAGCCCCGGTCCGTCCTGGGTATCGCCCAGCAGCGCCGCGTACACGCCCGCCAGGCCCCGCGCCGTGCCGATGCCGGCCGACGCCGGGAGTTCGGCCGCGCGGAACTCCGGGGCGTTCTCGTCCGGCAGCGGGGTGATCGCCGCGAACGCCCGCCGGGTCAGCGAGGACGGGTCGTCCCAAGCCTGCGAAACGTTCCTCCGCGGACGCGTCCTGAGCCCGCCCGCCATCCCCGAGGGCGCCTCCACGGGCCCCACCCGGCCCACCCGCCCGGTCTCCGCCGCCGGCAGGCCGATCCAGAACTCCAGCCCCCGCGGCCCCGTGACCTCCTGCGCCAGCCACTGGCCCAGCGAGGCCCCGGTCACCTGCAACACCAGCTCCGACAGCAGCCAGCTGTACGTCTGCGCGTGGTACCCGTGGGCGGAGCCCGGCTCCCAGAAGGCCCGCTGCCCGGCGACCGCGCGCGCCCCCGAGACCCCGTCCACCGCCTCGCCCGGCGTCAGCGGGACGTCCAGCGCCGGAACGGCCGCCCGGTGCGCGAGCAGGTCCCGTACCAGCGCCCGCTCCTTGCCGCCCGCCTTGAACTCCGGCCAGTAGGCCCCCACCGGCGCGTCCAGGTCCAGCAGACCGCGCTGGTGCAGCAGCAGCGGTACGACGGCCGCGACGCCCTTGGTGGCCGAGCGCACCACCTGTGCGGTACCGGCGGCCCAGGGCGCACCGTCCTCGCCGCCCTCGACGTCCCGCGAGCCCGCCCACAGGTCCACGACCTTGCGGCCGTCCCGGTACACGGCCACGGCCGCGCCCCGGTCCCCGAGCACCTCGAAGTTGCGTACGAAAGCGTCCCGGACGGCCTCGAAGCCGGCCGCCACCTCACCCTGGATGTCCACGAGCGGTCCAACAATCGCCTGGTCGGACTTATGCCACCGACACCGAACGGGGGTCGAAGCCGAACGGAAGCTCCAGCCGGTGCGCCCGCATCAGCTCCTCGTCGCACAGCAGGTCCTGCGTGCGTCCGTCCGCCGCGATGACCCCCTCGCTCAGGATCACCGACCGCGGGCAGAGCTCCAGCGCGTAGGGCAGGTCGTGGGTCACCATCAGGACGGTCACGTCGAGCGAGCGCAGGATGTCGGCGAGCTCGCGCCGTGACGCCGGGTCCAGGTTCGACGAGGGCTCGTCCAGGACCAGGATCTCCGGCCGCATCGCCAGTACGGTCGCCACCGCGACCCGGCGGCGCTGTCCGAAGGACAGGTGGTGCGGCGGCCGGTCCGCGAAGCCGGCCATGCCGACCTGCTCCAGCGCCTCGCGGACCCGCGTCTCCAGCTCCGCGCCCCGCATCCCGGCGGCCGCCGGGCCGAAGGCCACGTCCTCGCGCACGGTCGGCATGAACAGCTGGTCGTCCGGGTCCTGGAAGACGATGCCGACCCGGCGCCGGACCTCGGCGAAGTTCCGCTTCTCGACCGGCAGCCCGGCCACCGTCACGGTGCCGACCCCGCCGCCGAGGATGCCGTTGAGGTGCAGCACCAGCGTGGTCTTGCCGGCGCCGTTCGGGCCGAGCAGGGCCACCCGCTCGCCCTGTCCGACGGTCAGGTCCACGCCGAAGAGGGCCTGGTGCCCGTCCGGGTAGGCGTACGCGAGGCCGGAGACCTCCAGGGAGGCGGGGGCGGGCGAGGCGGGGGCGGGGGGCGGGGCAGAGGGAGTCACAGGGTCCATCCCATCAGACAGACGGCGAGCGCCGCCGCCGGGAGTACGGCCGCGTACGCCCACTGGGCGCGCGTGGCCACGACTTCGTCGATCACCGGCATCGAGCCCGCGTAGCCGCGGCTCACCATCGCGAGGTGGACCCGCTCACCGCGCTCGTAGGAGCGGATGAACAGCGCTCCGGCGGTCTTGGCCAGCACCCCCCAGTGCCGGATCCCGCTGGCCTCGAAGCCGCGCGAGCGCCGGGCGATCGACATCCGCCGCAGCTCGTCGGTGATCACGTCGCCGTACCGGATCATGAAGGAGGCGATCTGCACCAGCAGCGGCGGCAGCTTGAGCCGCTGGAGTCCGAGCAGCAGCGCCCGCAGCTCGGTGGTCGAGGCGAGCAGGACGGAGGCGGCGACCCCGAGCGTGCCCTTGGCCAGGACGTTCCAGGCTCCCCACAGACCCGAGACGCTGAGCGACATGCCGAGCACCTCGACCCGCTCGCCCTGCGCCACGAAGGGCATGAGCACGGCGAAGGCCACGAACGGGACCTCGATCAGCAGCCGCCGCAGCAGGAAACCGGCCGGAATCCTCGCCGCCACGGCGACCGCGGCGATGAGGGCGGCGTACAGCCCGAAGGCCCACACCGCCTCGCGCGGTGTGGAGACGACGACCACGACGAAGGCGAAGGCGGCGGCCAGCTTGCAGTGGGGCGGCAGGTCGTGGATCGGTGAGTGCCCGTGCCGGTAGAGCTTGTGGGCGTGGCCCGCACCCATCTCAGACCGCCGAGGACGCGGTGGAACCGGTCGAGGTGGCCGTCAGGTCCTCGGCGCGGCGCCGGCGTACGGTCCAGAAGATCCCGGTGCCGACGGCGACGGTCGCGCCGACGCCGATGACACCGGCGAGGCCGCCGGAGAGACGGGCGTCGCCGACGTCCTTGACGCTGTAGTCGGCGAGCGGGGAGTCGGCGCTGGCGTGCTCCTTCACCTTCTGGTCGATGCCCTTGTCGGCGGCGACCTTCTCCAGGCCGTCGGGGCTGGTGGAGGCGTAGAAGGAGACGAAACCGGCCAGGACGAGGGCGGTGACCAGACCGGTGATCCACACGGACTTCGTGGAGCGCGCGGGGGCGGGGACGGCGGCCGGGGCGGCCGCCGGGGCGTCGACCAGTTCGCCCCCCACGCGCAGCTTCAGCGGGGCGGCCAGCCCGCGCGCCCCGTGCACCAGGTCCGGGCGTACGGCCAGTACGGCGCCCACGGTCGCCGCAGTGATCACGGCCTCGCCGATGCCGATCAGCACGTGCACGCCGACCATGGCGGTGAACACCTTGCCGAGCGGGACGTCGGTGGTGCCGCCGAGGGCGTACAGCAGGGTGAACATGACGGCCGCGCCGGGCACCGAGAGCAGGGCTCCGGCGAAGGCGGCGACGGTGACGGAGCGGCGGGTGTCGGGCAGGAGCTTCAGCAGCCCGCGGAAGACGGCGTACGCGACGACCACGGTCACGACGGCCATGTTCATGACGTTGACCCCGAGGGCGGTCAGCCCGCCGTCGGCGAACAGGACGCCCTGCATGAGCAGGACGACGGACACGCACAGCACACCCGTATAGGGGCCGACGAGGATCGCGGCGAGCGCTCCGCCGAGCAGGTGTCCGCTGGTGCCGGCGGCCACGGGGAAGTTGAGCATCTGGACGGCGAAGATGAACGCGGCGACGAGCCCGGCCAGTGGCGCCGCGCGCTCGTCGAGCTCGCGGCGGGCGCCGCGCAGGCTCACTGCCACCACGCCCGCGGCGGCGACACCTGCGGCGATGGAGACGGGGGCGTCGATGAAGCCGTCGGGCACATGCATGGGGCTGCTCCGCTTCCTGCGGTCTTCGAGCTGACAAATCTTTAACCGCTTAAGAATAGTGCCCAATTGCAAACCATTGGCAAGAGCGTCGGCACCACGAATACCTCCGCGCGGATTCGTGGGAATGTGCGAGGCTGGGGGCACTACGGACTCATATGTTCCGATTCGAGGAGTCTTGTCGTGTCAGCCACCGCCGAGAATCCCCCCGCGGCCGCAGCCGCCACCGCCGTCGCCACAGCCGTCGCCGCCGCCGTCGAGGACCGCGTGACCGCCCGCGTGATCAGCGACGACCCGCTCTTCCGGAAGATCCCGGTCGCCCTGCGCTTCGCCCCCGCGGAGCCGCTGGCCGTACGGATCGTCTTCCCCGCCGGGCTCTCCCCCGAGGGCACCGAGAACGAGTGGGTCTTCCCCCGCGCCCTCCTCGAAGCGGGCCTCCAGGCGCCGACCGGCACCGGCGACGTACGCATCTGGCCCTGCGGCCGCGTCCAGGCGGTCGTCGAGTTCCACTCCCCCGAGGGCGTCGCGGTGATCCAGTTCGACATCGCCGCGCTGCGCCGCTTCCTGCGCCGTACGAACGCCGCCGTCACCCGGCAGGCGTAACGGACCCGCACGGAATGCGGGACCGGACCCGAACGGGACCGGCCCCGCACCTGTGATCAGGTGCGGGGCCGGTTCTTCGGGAACCCGACGGGTCAGGCGTTGACCAGCTCGCGGTCCTTGTCCGGACCCTCCGAGGAACCGGCGGAGCCTTCGAGGTGCTTGCGCAGGCTCTCGCCCTCCACGTCCACGTTGGGCAGCAGCCGGTCGAGCCAGCGCGGCAGCCACCAGGCCTTGTGGCCGAGCAGCGCGAGCACCGCCGGGACGATCGCCATGCGGACGACGAAGGCGTCGAAGAGGACGGCGATGGCGAGACCGAAGCCGATCATCTTGATCATCTGCTCGCTGGCCCCGATGAAGCCCGAGAACACCGCGATCATGATGACGGCGGCCGCCACGACCACCCGCGCGCTGTACTGGAAGCCGGTCACGATGGCCTGGCCCGGGCGCTCGCCGTGGACGTACGCCTCCCGCATGCGGGTGACGAGGAAGACCTCGTAGTCCATGGCCAGGCCGAAGACCACGCCCACCATGAAGATCGGCATCATCGACATGATCGGACCGGTCTGCTCCACCCCGAAGAGCGAGCCGAGCCAGCCCCACTGGAAGACCGCGACGACCGCGCCGAGGGCGGCGACCACCGAGAGCAGGAAGCCGAGCGCCGCCTTGAGCGGGACCAGGACTGAGCGGAAGACCACCATCAGCAGCAGGAAGGCGAGGCCGACCACGAGCGCCAGGTAGGGCAGCAGCGCGTCGTTCATCTTCTGCGAGAAGTCGATGTTCATCGCGGTCGCGCCGGTGACGAGGACGTCGTCGCCGCTGCCGTCGCGGATCGTGTGGACCAGGTCCTCGGTCTGCGCCGAGGACGGGCGGTCCTTCGGGATGACCGTGATCACCGATGCGTCCCCGGCCCCGTTCGGGGCCGGCGGCATGACCGCGGCCACGCCCTCCAGGCCCTTGATCCGGGCCTCGGTCGCGTCGGCCAGCTTCTTGTCGCCGTCGACGACCACCATCAGCGGGCCGTTGAAGCCCGGGCCGAAGCCGTCGGACAGCAGGTCGTACGCCTTGCGCTGGGTGGTGGAGACCGGCTGGGCGCCGTCGTCGGGCAGGCCCATCTCCAGCTTGCTCGCGGGGATCGCGATGGCGCCGAGGCCGAACACGCCGACGAGCAGGACCATGATCGGGCGGCGCAGGACGAAGCGGGCCCAGCGGGTGCCGCCGTTGGCCTTGGGCTCGGCGTCGGCCGGCTTGCCCTTGCCGAACAGCTTGCTCTTCTTGCCCGCCGGCAGGACCTTCTTGCCCGCGAAGCCCAGGATGGCCGGGACCAGCGTGAGGGCGACGAGCACGGCGATGACCACGGTGCCCGCGGCCGCGAAGCCCATCTTCGTCAGCATCGGGATGTTGACGACGGCCAGGCCCACGAGGGCGATGACCACGGTGAGACCGGCGAAGACGACCGCGGAACCGGCGGTTCCGGCAGCGCGGCCCGCGGCCTCGTCCCGCTGATGGCCCGCGGCGAGCTCCACGCGGTAGCGGGAGACGATGAAGAGGGCGTAGTCGATGCCGACCGCGAGCCCGATCATCATCGCGAGCGTGGAAGTGGTGGAGCCGAGGTCCAGCACGTTGGCGAGGGCGGTGATCGAGGAGACGCCGATGCCCACGCCGATGATCGCGGTCAGCAGCGGCAGCCCGGCCGCGACCAGCGAGCCGAAGGTGATGACGAGGACGATCGCCGCGATCAGGATGCCGATGATCTCGCCGGAGCCCGTCTCGGGGGCCGTCATCAGGGCGTCGCCGCCGATCTCGACGGTCAGCCCGGCGGCCTGGGCGGCGGTGCCGGAGTCCTTGAGCGCGTCGCGCGTCTCGTCCTTCAGCTCCATGCCGCTGACGGTGTACTTGACGCTCGCGTACGCGGTGGAGCCGTCCTGGCTGACCGCGTGGGTCTCGTACGGGTCGGCGACGGAGGCGATCTGCGCCTTGCCCGGACCGTCCTTCAGGCCGGAGACGATCTTCTCGACCTCGGCCTTGTTCTTCGGGTCGTCGATCTTGGAGCCCGCGGGCGCCTTGACGACGATCCGGGCGGTGGCGCCGTCGGCGGCCATGCCCGGGAACTTCTTGTCCAGCACGTCGAAGGCCTTCTGGGCCTCCGTGCCGGGTATCGAGAACGATCCGGAGGTGGGTGCGGAGGCCGTCGCCGCGCCGAAGCCGGCGGCGAACAGCAGCGCCACCCACAGGAGGGCGACGAGGCCTCGGCGCCGGAAGGCGCCCCTGCCGAGTCGGTAGAGGAAGGTAGCCACGGAGGCGGTTCTCCCGTTCAGGTCGTGGTGGATCCGGACGGATCAGGGCGTGGAGAGCCGGCCCGACGACGAGAGCGGCGTGTCAGGAGCAGCAGGAACGAGTCGCGGGACTCAGACGCCGAGGGCGGGGAAGACCACGGCGTCGATGAAGTGACCGAGGAAGGCGCGGTCGACGGACCGGTCCTCGATCAGCGGGAGGGCGATGAACGCCCCGATGAGCATGTGCGGTACGAAGGCGACGGCCGGACAGTCCGGGGCGATCTCTCCCCGGTCGACGGCCCGCTGCAGGAGCGCCTGGAGACCGGTGATCTCCGGGTCGACCAGCAGTTCGCGCAGGGCCTTGTGGAGCTCGGGGCTCTCGTGGACCGCATGGGCCAGACCCCGCATCAGCGCGGTGTCCTTCGCCATCTGCGCATCGTCGGAATGCTGGACCATCAGGGCGAAGTCCCCGCGCAGGCTGCCCGTGTCGATCTCCCGGAGGGACATCGGCTGGGTACAGCGCAGGGCCCTGGCGACCAGCTCGGGCTTGCTCCCCCACTGGCGGTAGAGGGTGGCCTTGCTGGACTTGGTACGGGCGGCGACCGCGTCCATGGTCAGCGCCTCGTAACCGACCTCGCGCAGGAGGTCGAGGACCGCCTCGTGGAGCTCGGCCTCCCGCTCGGGGGTGATCCGGCTGCGCCGCGACGAGACTTCTTCGGGCATCTCCGGCACCTCCCTTGCGAACGAAACCGTTTCGTACACCCATGACGATACCCCCGACCCGAACGAAACGAAACCGTTCCGTTTCGTTCGGGCGAGTGGCATCGGTCACCCCACGGGTCACCCCTCGTGCGACCCGCCGCGGGCATGGATCACCTGTACGAGTTGCCAGCCCCCCTTGGCGCGGAAAGCATTGTGGGGTGAGTCACGACGGCGCGTACCTCCGCTTCCCCCACCTCCACGAGGATCTGCTGTGCTTCGCGACCGAGGACGACCTCTGGGTCGCCCCGCTGGTCCCCGAGGGCGCCAGCCCCGGCCGGGCCTGGCGGATCACGGTCGACCGGACCCGGGTCGGCCACCCCCGCTTCTCCCCCGACGGCCGGCACATCGCCTTCACGACCTGGCGCAGCCTCGACCCGGAGATCCACCTCGCCCCGGTGGACGGCGGTCCGGCCCGCCAGCTCAGCTACTGGGGGGCCACCGACACCCGCGTCTGCGGCTGGACCCCGCCCGACAAGGAGGGCCGCAGCGACATCCTCGCCGTGTCCTCGCACGGGCAGCCCTTCTCCTACTACGCCTGGGCCTACAGCGTGCCGACCGACGGCTCGCCCGGCGGCAGGCTGCCCTGGGGGCCGGTCTCCGACATCGCCGTCCACGACGAACCGGGAGGGGAGCGGCGCACCCTGCTCCTGACCGGAAAGCCCCCGCACGAGCCCGCCGCCTGGAAGCGCTACCGCGGCGGCGCCATGGGCCGGTTGTGGCTGCACGGCGAGCGGCTGCTGGAGCACATCGAGGGCCACCTGGACGCCCCGATGTTCGTCGGCGGCCGGATCGCCTTCCTCTCCGACCACGAGGGCATCGGCAACCTGTACTCCTGCCTGCCCGACGGTACCGACCTGCGCCGGCACACCGACCACGAGGAGTTCTACGCCCGGCACGCCTCCAGCGACGGCTCCCGCGTCGTCTACCAGTGCGGCGGGGACCTCTGGCTCGTCGACTCCCTCGCGCCCGAGGCGTCCCCGCGCCGACTCGACGTCCGCCTCGGCGGCCCCCGCGCGGGCCGCCGTACGTACCAGGTCCCGGCCGCCAGCCACGTCGACTCGCTCTCCGTCGACACCACCGGCCGGGCCAGCGCCGTCGTCGTCCGCGGCAGCCTGTACTGGCTCACCCACCGCGACGGGCCGGCCCGGACCATCGCCGACACCCCGGGCGTACGGGTGCGGTTGCCCGAGATGCTCGGCAGCAGCGGGCGGGTCGCGTACGTGACGGACGCGGAGGGCGAGGACGCGATCGAGATCGCCTACCTGCCGCGGGCCTCCGGGGACCGGGAGCCGCGCCGGCTGGCCTCGGGCGAGCTGGGCCGCGTACTGGAACTGCTCTCCGATCCGGACGGGGAGCGGCTCGCGGTCGCCTCCAACGACGGGCGGCTGCTGCTCATCGGCGTCTCCGACGACGAGGCCGGCGCCCCGGCGGACGAGGAGGGAGGCAGCGGGGTGACCGAGCTGATCCGGTCCATCAACGGGCCCGTCACCGACCTTGCGTTCTCGCCCGACGGGACGTGGCTGGCCTGGTCGCACCCGGGCATCGGACGTTCGCTGCGCCAGATCAAGATGGCCCGGATCGCCGGCCCGGGCCCGCGCTCCGTCGTGGACGTCACCAACGGCCGGTTCGAGGACGAGAACCCGGTCTTCACCCGCGACGGCCGCTACCTGGCGTTCCTCTCGTGGCGCGGGTTCGACCCGGTGTACGACGTGCACACCGGCGACCTGTCCTTCCCGCTGGGCTGCCGCCCGTACCTGGTGCCGCTGTCCTCGGCGACCCCCTCGCCGTTCGCGTTCACCCCCGACGGGCGCCCGGCGGCGGGCGGACTCGACCCGGGCGAGGGCGAGTCCGGCGAGGGCGAGGGCGCGGTCATGGTGGAGGTCGAGGGGCTGGAGAGCCGCGTCACCCCGTTCCCGGTGACGGCGTCGAAGTACTCGGCCCTGTACCCGGTCAGCGGCGGCGGGCTGGTGTGGCTGCGCTGGCCGATCTCGGGCGCGCTCGGCGAGACCTTCGCCAACCCGACCGACACCAGCGGCAAGCCCACCCTGGAGCACTTCGAGATCACCAAGGCGCGCAAGAGCGAACTGGCCTCCGGACTGGACTGGTTCGCGGTCAGCGGCGACGGCACGCGGCTCGTCATCAACGACGAGGGCGATCTGCGCGCGGTCCCCTCGACCGAGTCCGGGGACGGCGACTCCACCGTCTACCTGGACCTGCGGCGCATCCTGCACGAGGTGGACCCGGCCTCCGAGTGGCGCCAGGCCTTCGAGGAGGCCGGCCGGCTGATCCGCGCGTACTTCTGGGAGCCGGACATGTGCAACATCGACTGGGACGGGGTGCTGCGCCAGTACCGCCCCCTGGTCGAACGGGTCGCCACGCCCGACGAGTTCGCGGACCTGCTGCGCGAGGTGCTCGGCGAGCTCGGCACCTCGCACGCGTACGTGGCCCCCGCGCGCCGCAACGAGGGCCCGCCGCACTACCACCGTCCCATCGGTCTGCTCGGCGCCAACTTCGTGCCCCGCGAGGAGGGCTGGATGCTCGCCCGGATCCTGCCGGGCGAGTCCTCCGACTCCAAGGCCCGCTCCCCGCTCGCCGGCACCGGCATCCGGGAGGGAGCCGTGCTCACCCACATCGACGGCCGGCCCGTGGACCCGGTGGCCGGGCCGTACCCGCTGCTCGCGGCGGCGGGCGGCACCACGGTCGAGCTGACCTTCCAGCCGGCCGAGGGCGAGGGCAGGGCCCGGCGGGTGGCGGTCGTGCCCCTGATCGACGAGCGGCCGCTGCGCTACCAGGACTGGGTCTCCAAGCGGCGCGCGGTGGTCCGGGAGCTCAGTGGCGGCAAGTGCGGCTACCTGCACATCCCGGACATGGGCGGCTCGGGCTGGGCGCAGTTCAACCGGGACCTGCGGATGGAGATGTCCCGGCCGGCGCTGATCGTGGACGTGCGCGGCAACGCGGGCGGGCACATCAGCGAGCTGGTGGTGGAGAAGCTGACCCGCTCGATCCTCGGCTGGGACCTGACGCGCAACGCCCAGCCGGTCAGTTACGCCTCCAACGCGCCCCGCGGTCCGATCGTGGCGCTGGCCGACGAGGCGACCTCCTCGGACGGGGACATGATCACGGCGGCCTTCAAGCTGCTCGGGCTCGGGCCGGTGGTCGGCCAGCGCACGTGGGGCGGGGTGGTCGGGATGACCGGCCGGCACACCCTGGGCGACGGCACGGTGATCACGGTGCCGATGAACGCCGCCTGGTTCCCGGAGTACGGCTGGTCGGTGGAGAACCACGGCGTGGAGCCGGACCTGGCGATCCTGCGGACCCCGCTCGACTGGGCGGAGGGGCGGCACGCGCAGCTGGACGACGCCGTGTTCCTGGCGGTGGAGCTGCTGGAGCAGGAGCCGGCCGCGGTGCCGCCCGGGTACGCGGACGTACCGGACCTGAGGCGTCCGAAGCTGCCGCCGAGGCCGTAGGGCGCCTGCCGCGGCAACACGGGGAAGGGGCGCGGCCTGTGCACTGCACGGGCCGCGCCCCTTCCTCACTTCCGAACTGCCGAACTTCCGCGACGGACTCCGGTCGAACTCCGGGCGTCAGAAGTCCCAGTTGTCGTCGAGCTCGTCGTGGACCTTTTCCTTCTTCTTCTTGGCCGGCTCGGAGGCGTGCGCACCGCGCTGGGACGCCTCGTCCTTCGCACTCCTGCCGGCCTGGTCGGCCTTGTCCTTGAGCTCGCGCGCCTTGTCCTGGAACTGGTCCTTGATGCCCATGCTGTTCACTCCTGGAGGGGTGTAGGGGACCGGGCTGCGACCAGATTTGCACGAGCGGACAAAGCTCGCATTTCGATCAATGACGCTCCGTGGCCGACGTCCGTTCCTTCTCGTCGGCCGCGCCCCCGGCCCCCACGAGCCCCCGGGAGACGCTCGCGAGCCGGGGCTCGAAGCGCTTCATCTCCCGCTGCCCGACGGTCGCGATGATCCCGGGCAGGTAGCCGCGCACGCCCTGCATCCCGCGCAGCCACCACTGGGCGTACACGTGCGGCGAGCGCCGCTCGATGCCGGCCACGATCCGGTCCACCGCCGGGCCCAGCGGGTACGTGCGGTTCGCCGGCCACGGCAGCCGTCCGCGCAGCTCCCGCATGACCTCGTCCTGGTCGGCCCCGCGCACCATGTCGGTGTCGGTCCAGGAGAGGTAGCCGACGCCCACCTTGACGCCCTTGTGGCCGACTTCGGCGCGCAGGCAGTGCGCGAAGGCCTCGACGCCCGACTTGGAGGCGCAGTACGCGCTCATCATCGGCGCCGGGGTGATCGCGGCGAGCGAGGCGATCTGGAGGAAGTAGCCGCGGCTCTCGGTGAGTACGGGCAGGAAGGCGCGGGCGGTGACCGCCCCGCCGATCAGGTTGACCTCGATGACCCGGCGCCAGGCCTCGGGGTCGGAGTCGGCGAAAGGCCCGCCCGCGGCGACGCCCGCGTTGGCCACGACGAGGTCGATCTTGCCGAACCGCTGCTTGACCTCCTGCGCGACGCGCGCCATCGCCTCGTGGTCGGTGACGTCGGCGTGCCAGTGTTCGCTGTCGGTGTGCAGCCGTTCGGAGACCTCCTTGAGGGCCTCCGGCTCCAGGCCCACCAGCGCCACCTTCGCGCCGCGGGCGGACAGCTTGCGGGCGAGGAGCTCCCCGACCCCGCGGGCCGCGCCGGTGATGACGGCGACCTGGCCTTCCAGACTCCTGCTCGCGCTCACGGCGTCGTCTCCTTCAGTTCGTCGGTCACGTGCGTCAGGTGGACGGTCAGCTCGCGTATGGCGCCGGTGACCGCCTCGGGGGCCTCGATCGGCGTCATGTGCCCCATGCCGGTCAGTTCGGTCAGCCCCACGCAGCGCGGCAGCGCGGCGGCCAGCCCCCGGGCGTGCACGATCGGGGTGAGCCGGTCGTCCTTGCCGCCGATGACGGCGGTGGGCACGGTGAGCGCCGCGAGGTCGGCCTCCAGGTCCAGCCCGGCGAGCACCGCGGACCAGGCGTGGCGGACCCCGGTGGGGCAGGCGTGGACGATGCGGGCGCAGGCCTCGACCTTGTCGGGCGCGGACCCGGGGCCCATGGTGGCGTACTTCAGCACCCGTTTGGCGAGGGGCGTGACGGGCCCGAGGGGGGCGCGCGCCCCGAGGACCGCGCCGGTGATACGGGTCCGTACGCGCCCGGGGCGCAGGGGCACGACCAACGATTCCGCGACCAGCCGGGCGCTGCCGGTACTGCACAGCAGCGCGGCGGCGGCGTGCTCGGCGAACTCCGGCCGCCCGGCGGCGGCCATGATCGTCATGCCGCCCATGGAGTGCCCGGCGACGACCGCCTTCTCCCCGGGGGCCAGGGTGGCCCCGAGGACGGCGACGAGGTCGTCGGCGAGGGCCCCGGTGGCGTACCGGGAGGCGGCGGGGCTGCGCCCGTGCCCGCGCTGGTCGTAGGCGATGACCCGGTGGTCGCGGGCCAGCTCGCGGATCTGCGCGGCCCAGAAGGCGGTGGAGCAGGTCCAGCCGTGGGCCAGCACCACGGCCGGCGCGCCCTCGTCCCCGTGCTCCTCCACGTGCAGCCGGGCCCCGTCGGCGGAGACCGCGACCAGCTCCCGCCGGGCGGCGGGCGGGGCGTAGCGCCCGGAGGTGACGTACGCGGTCCGGCTCACGCGGCGCCCTCCGCGTTCCCGGCGCCGGCGGGGACCCGCTCGGGCCGGTCCTCCCGGAGCCGGATGACCTCGTACTCGGACAGGTCCACGCTCCGCGTCTCCTTGCGGAACTCGCCGGTCGTGCCCGGCCAGACCGTCGTGTTGCGCCCCTGCGCGTCCAGGTACCAGCTGGTGCAGCCGCCGGTGTTCCAGACGGTGCGCTCCATGCGGGTCTGGACCTGCCGGTTCCACCGGTTCACGGCCGACGGCCGGGCCGCGAGCGCGACCGGTCCGCCGAGCACACTGAGCTGGCGCAGGTAGTCCGCCATGTAGTTCAGCTGCGACTCGATCATCAGGATCATCGAGCTGTTGCCGAGCCCGGTGTTCGGCCCGATGATCGTCATCCAGTTCGGGAAGCCGGCCGCCGTCGCGCCGCGCAGCGACTGCATCCCGTCCTTCCAGTGGTCCGCCAGCGTCCGGCCCTCGGCGCCCACCACCCGGTCCGCGATGGGCATGTCCGTGACGTGGAAGCCGGTGCCGAAGACGATCGCGTCGGCCTCGGTCTCCGTCCCGTCGGCGGCGACCAGCGTGTTGCCGCGGATCTCCTGGAGCCCGGAGGCGACCAGGTCCACATTGGGCCGGGCCAGCGCCGGGTAGTACTCGCTGGAGAGCAGGATCCGCTTGCAGCCGATCCGGTACGAGGGCGTCAGCTTGGCCAGCAGCTCCGGGTCCTTGATCGAGCGCGCCATGTTGGCCTTGGCCAGGGATTCGATGAGCCCGAGCTGGTTCGGCCGCTTGGTGAAGGCGCTGACCTGGAGCTCCCGGATCCCCCACAGCAGCCCGCGGCGGGCCGCCCGGGTGAACGGCAGCTGGCGGTGCAGCCAGCGCTCGGCGCCGCTGATCGCCCGGTCGGTGCGCGGCATCACCCACGGCGGGGTCCGCTGGAACAGAGTGAGCCGCCGCACGTCGGGCGCGATCGCCGGCACGATCTGGATGGCCGAGGCGCCGGTGCCGATCATGGCGACGCGCTTGCCGCGCAGGTCGTAGTCGTGGTCCCAGCGCGCGGAGTGGAAGACCTTGCCGGGGAACGCGGCGAGTCCGGGGATCTCCGGCATCTTCGGGTCGGACAGCGGCCCGGTGGCGGAGACCACGACGTCGGCGGTGAGCTCACCGGCCGCGGTCTCGATCTCCCACCTCAGCCGGTCGGCGTCCCAGCGCATCATCCGCACCTCGGAGTTCAGCCGCACGTGCGGGCGCAGCCCGAAGGTGTCGGCGACGTGCTCCAGGTAGGCGCGGATGGCCGGCTGCCCCGAGAAGGTCCGCGGCCAGTCGGGATTGGGCGCGAACGAGAACGAATAGAGATGGGAGGGGACGTCGCACGCGCACCCGGGATAACTGTTGTCCCGCCAGGTCCCGCCCACGGAATCGGCCCGTTCCAGGACCACGAAGTCCGTGATCCCCTCGCGCCGCAGCCGTACGGCCGCGCCGAGTCCGCCGAACCCGGATCCGATCACCGCCACGCGTACGTGCTCGCGCCCACCCATGCCACCGCTCATGCCTGCCGCCTTCCGCAGCCCCACAGCGCAACACTGCCAGCAATCACTGGCACAATCGGGAGAGTAGAGCAGCTCCGTACTCATGGGTAGAGGTCGCGCCCGGAAAGTTACTGTCGGTACGCCATAGGCTGCGCCTGTGGACGACACGGAAGCGGGGACGACAGTGCGTGAATACCGTACGGAGGAACTGGCCGAGGCGGCCGGCATCCCCGTCCGCACCCTGCGCTTCTACCGCGAGCGCAAGCTGCTCCCGCCACCGCGCCGCGAGGGCCGGATCGCCTGGTACGACGAGCACCACCTGGCCCGGCTGCGCACCATCGCCGCCCTGCTGGAGCGCGGCCACACCCTCGGCGGCATCGCCGAGCTGACCGCCGCCTTCGAGAACGGGCGCGACGTCAGCCAGCTCGGCGAACTGCTCGGCATCGGCTGGTCCGAGGAAACCCCCGTACGGCTGACCCCGGAGGCCCTCGCCGACTACTTCGAGGGCGAGGTCACCCCGGAGAACCTGGCGGCCTCGCTGGACCTCGGCTACCTCGCCACCGACGGCGACGAGATCGTCCACGTCAGCCGCCGCCTGCTGGACGTCTCCTCCGCGCTGGTCCGCGAGGGGGTCCCGCTCGCGGCGGTGCTGGAGACCGGCCGCCGGGTCCGCGAGCACGCGGACGCCATGGCGGCCCTGTTCACGGAGCTGATCTCCGCCCACCTGTCGCAGGAGGCCCTCCCCCGGCTGCGCCCCCTCGCGAAGAGCGTGGTGGAGGCGGAGCTCACGATGGCGATGGACCGCCTGCTGGCCTCGGCTCAGGACCCCAGTTCGTAGACCACGGTCACGGGCGCGTGGTCGGACCAGCGCTCCGGGTGCGTCTCGGCCCGCTCCACGAACGCCTTCACGGCCCGGGCGGCCAGGCCCGGGGTCGCGACCTGGAGGTCGATGCGCCAGCCGGCGTCGTTGTCGAAGGCCCGGCCGCGGTAGGACCACCAGGAGTACGGCCCCTCGGTGTCGGGGTGCAGGCTCCGTACGACGTCCACGTACCCGGCGGTGTCGTACACCTGCCCGAGCCACTCCCGCTCCTCGGGCAGGAAGCCCGCGTTCTTGCGGTTGGTCTTCCAGTTCTTGAGGTCGGCTTCCTTGTGGCAGATGTTCCAGTCACCGCAGACGACGACCTCGCGCCCCTCGGCGGCGGCCCGCACCTTCAGCTCGGCGAGGTAGGGGAGGAACTCCCCCATGAACCGGTACTTCTCGTCCTGCTTCTCGGTCCCGGCCTCACCGGACGGCAGGTAGAGGCTGGCGACGGTGACCCCAGGAAGGTCCGCCTCGACGTAGCGCCCGCTCGCGTCGAACTCGTCGCTCCCGAACCCCACCCGCACGGCGTCGGGCTCGCGCCGCGTGTAGAGCGCGACCCCCGCCCGGCCCTTGGCGGCCGCCGGCGCGAACACCGTGTGCCAGCCCTCGGGCGTGCGGACCTCGTCCGGAATCTGCCCCTCCTCGGCCCGCACCTCCTGCAGGCAGACCACGTCGGCGTCCGACCCGGCCAGCCACGGGGAGAACCCCTTCTTGGCGGCCGCGCGGATCCCATTCACATTCACGGAGGTCACAGTGAGCATCCCCGCACCCTAACGGGACCGTTCCGTACGATGTTCCGATGTCTCACGGGATAGAGCTCCGCGTCGTGCCCTACGACCACCCGGACGCCCTCGAACTCAACGGCCAGGTCCAGATCGAATACCAGGTGCGCTACGGCGGTGAGGGCGATGTCACACCCCTCGACCCGGCGATGTTCGCCCCGCCGAGGGGCCTCTACCTGCTCGCGTACGACTCCTCCGGCACGCCCGTGGCCAGCGGCGGCTGGCGCAGCCAGGAGAAGAACGACGAGGGCTACTCGGACGGCGACGCCGAGCTCAAGCGCATGTACGTGGTCCCCGGGGCCCGCGGCCTGGGCCTGGCCCGCCGCATCCTGGCCGCACTGGAAGCCGACGCCCGCGCGGCGGGCCGCACCCGCATGGTCCTGGAGACGGGAGACCGCCAGCCGGAGGCGATAGCCCTCTACTCCTCCGCGGACTACGCCCCCACGGCGAAGTTCGGCCACTACCGCGAGTACGACTCCAGCCGCTGCATGGCCAAACCGCTCCGGCCGTGACGCGCCGCACGCCGCACCCCGGCGGGTCGGACTCCGGCGGGTCGGACTCCGGCGGGTCCGACTCCGGCGGGTCCGACTCCGGCGGTCGCGGCGGGGCGGTCGAAGACCGTCACGGACCCGTTCCCCGGAGTACGCTCACCGCCCACGCGGGCGGGGAGATCCGGCCGGCGTGAGGAACCGGCCATGCGGCGGGGAACGTGTCTTCCTCAGAGATCGGATCTCACGAAGGGGGTTCACGTCGTGGAACTGGCCGCAGAAATCGCTGCGATCCGCGGAGGAGGGGGTGACCCGGCGCGCCTGGTGGGCGAGTTCCGCCGCGCCGCCCTGTTCGTCCCGCTCGCCGTCGGCGACGACGGATCCCACGACGGCCTGATGTCGGCCGTGTCGGGCGGCATCCGCTGGTTCTACGCCTTCACCGACGAGCAGGCCCTGGCCCGGTTCGCGGTGGCGCGCGCGGACGCCGACCGTTCGTGGGAGTACCTCTCGATCCTCGGCGCCCGTCTCACCGACGCGGTGATCCCGATGGTCGACGGACCGGCCGGAGTGGCCGTCAACGTGGCCGACGAGGACGGCTCGATGTTCTTCCCGCCCGTTTCGGGCATCGTCCCCGACGCGTACGCCGTGGACATCGACCCCGCGGGCGCGGCCTGATGGCGGGCGACGGGGACCTCGAAGTCTCCCCCGCGGCGGTCAAGGCGGTACAGGACGGCCTGCGCTCGGCGATCGCGGAACTGCGCGAGTCGTCGGACGCCGCGGGAGCCTCCCAGGGCGCGGGGTTCAGCGACCTGGCCATGACGGGCATGGAGGCGGGCCACATGGGCCTGTCCAAGGACTTCGAGGACTTCTGCGAACGCTGGGAGTGGGGCGTGCGCAGCCTCGTGCAGAACGCCAGCACCCTCGCGCACTCCCTCGGCATCGCGGCCGGCACCGTCTGGGAGGAGGACCAGTACGTCCAGGGCGCCTTCAAGGTCGCCGTGAACGCCGCGTACGGCAATCCGCACGCCACCGACGAGGAGATCGCGAAGAAGGACTGGGGCGACATCTTCTCGGCCGACGTCTACAAGCCGGACTACAGCGCGGAGTCGTTCGAGAAGGGCGCCGAGGACATCAGGAAGACCTGGTCGGACACGAAGGACAAGGTGACCTCGACCGGGAAGATCGGTTCGCTGAAGGACCTGCTGGACCAAGCCGACGGCAAGGGGGGCAACGGCTGATGGGGCTGGGCGACTTCATACCGGATCCGGTCGAGGACTGGGTCGAGGACCGCGCCGAGGACGTCGGCGACGCGATCGAGTGGACCGGCGACAAACTGGCCGGGGTCGCCGACAAGGTCGGCCTGGACGAGGCCGGCGACTGGATCCGCGACAAGAGCCGCTCGGCCGCCAACCAACTGGGCGCGGACGTCCGCGAGCTGGAGCTCGGGCAGACCGACGACCCGAAGAAGCTGGTCTACGGCAGCGTTTCCAAGATCCGGGCGCAGGTCTCGCACCTGAGCGACTTCGAGCGCTCGTTCACGCTGGTCGGCAAGGGCCTCAAGGGCATCGCGGAGCCCGACGGCCTCAAGGGCAAGACGGCGGAGACCTTCCGGGAGAAGGTGGCCAAGGAGCCGCCGCGCTGGTTCAAGGCGGCGGAGTCCTTCGGGAAGGCCGCAGACGCGATGAACCGCTTCGCGGACACCGTGGAATGGGCGCAGGGCCAGGCCAAGGAGGCACTGGAGGAGTACGAGAAGGCCAAGAAGGCCTCCAACGACGCCCGCACCGCGCACAACAACGCGATCGACGCCTACGAGGACGCGGTCAAGGCGAAGAAGGACCCGCTGCCGCCCAAGCCGACCGGGGACTTCCAGGACCCCGGCAAGGCCCTGGCCACGGCCGCCCAGGACAAGCTCGACAGCGCGCGCAAGCAGCGCAACGACGTCGCGCAGACGGCCGGCGCCGCGGTCCGCGCGGCCCGCGACGCCGCCCCGCCCAAGCCCTCGTACGCCAAGCAGCTCGGCGACGGCCTGGACTACCTGGACCTCGCCCGGACGCACCTCGCGGGCGGCGTCATCAAGGGCACCGCCGACATGGTGGACTTCGCCCGGGCGCTGAACCCGTACGACATCTACAACATCACCCACCCCGCCGAGTACCTGACGAGCCTCAACTCCACGGCCGCGGGCCTGGTCACCGCCGTCAACGATCCGTGGGGCGCGGGCAAGCAGATGCTCGACGAGTTCATGAAGGACCCCTCCGAGGGCATCGGCAAGCTGCTCCCCCAGCTCCTGGCCGACAAGGGCCTGGGCGAACTCGGCGCGGGCGCCAAGGGCGTCCGGGACCTCGAACACCTCGACGACGTCAAGAAGGGCCCGGGCCGCACCGGCCTCGGCGAGCACGGACCGCACCCGGGCGAGCGGCCCGACCTGGAGAAGCCCAGCAAGTACACCGACCCCGTCGACCTCGCCACCGGCCGGATGTACCTGCCGCAGACGGACGTGGTCCTGCCCGGGGCCCTGCCGCTCGTCTTCACGCGCCGCGCGGAATCGGGCTACACGGCGGGCCGCTGGTTCGGGCCGGCCTGGTCGTCCACGGTCGACCAGCACCTGGAGGTCGATGCCGAGGGCGTCGTACTCGTGACGGAGGACGGCCTGGTCGTCGGCTACCCGCACCCGGCGCCCGGCCTCCCGGTCCCGCCGCTGTCCGCGTCCGCCCCGCAGCACCCGCTGGAGCGCACCCCGGACGGCGACTGGACGCTGACCGACCCGGAGACGGGCCACACCCGCCGCTTCACTCCGCCGGCCGACGGCTCCGAGAACGGCATCGCACCGGTCTCGCAGCTGGAGGACCGCAACGGCAACCTGATCACCTTCGAGTACGACGCCCACGGCACCCCCCTGGGCATCTCCCATTCCGGTGGCTATCGCCTGCGCTTCGAGACCGCCGGCGGACGGATCACCGCCCTGCACCTGGGCGGCGGCCCGCGGATCCTCTCGTACGGCTACACCGGCGGGCACCTGACCGAGATCACCAACTCCTCGGGCCTGCCCCTGCGCCTCACCTACGACGACCGCGCGCGCATCACCTCCTGGACCGACACCAACGGCAGCCGGTACGAGTACGCCTACGACGATCGGGACCGCTGTGTCGCCGAGGCCGGGGAGGCGGGCCACTACGCCCTCACCTTCGGCTACGACGAGGCCGACGCGGCGACCGGGCTGCGGGCCACCCGCATGACCACCGCCGACGGCCACACCCGCCGCTACCTCTTCGACGAGCGCTGCCGCCTCGTCGCCGAGACCGACCCGCTCGGTGCGGTCACCCGCCACGGGTACGACGCCCGGGGCCGGCAGACGTCGACCACCGACCCGCTCGGCCACACCACGCACAACAGGTACGACGACCGGGGCCTGCTCGTCTCGGTGGTCCGCCCGGACGGCCGGGAGGCGCGGGCGGAGTACGACGGCCTCGGCCGCCCGGTGAAGGTGATCGCCGCGGACGGCTCCGTGACCCGTCAGACCTTCGACGAGCGCGGCAACCGCACGTCCGTCACCCGGCCCGACGGGTCCCTCACCCGCTTCGCGTACGACGGGCGCGGCCACCTGCGCGCGGTCACGGACCCGCTGGGTGCGGTGACCCTGGTCCGCACCGACCGGGCCGGGCTGCCCGTCGCGGTCACCGACCACCGCGGTGCCACGACCACGTACGAACGCGACGCCTTCGGGCGTACGACCGCGGTCACCGACCCGCTCGGCGCGGTCACGCGCACCGAGTGGTCGGTGGAGGGCAAGCCGCTGCACCGCAGCGGCCCGCACGGCCACCGCTCCTGGACCTATGACGGCGAGGGCAACTGCCTGACCCGTACGGACGCCGGCGGCGCGACGGTGCGCTTCGAGTACGGCCACTTCGACGTCGTCGTGGCCCGCACCGACGCCGACGGCTCGCGCCACGCGTACACCTACGACGCCGGGCTGCGGCTCACCGGGGTGCGCAACCCCCAGGGCCTGACCTGGCAGTACGTGTACGACGCGGCGGGACGGCTGGTCACGGAGACGGACTTCGACGGCCGCTCGCTCGCCTACGCCTACGACGCCGCGGACCGGCTCGTCGGCCGGACCGACGGGCTCGGGCGGACGATCGCCTACGAACGCAACGCGCTGGGCCAGACCGTCCGCAAGGACGCCGCCGGCGAGGTGACGACGTTCGAGTACGACGTCTTCGACCAGCTCGCGCTCGCGGTGCGCGGGGACTGCGTACTGACCCGGCTGCGCGACCGGACGGGCCGCCTGCTGGAGGAGACGGTCGACGGCCGCAGGCTCGTCCACACCTACGACGCCGCGGGCCGCCGCACCGGCCGGACCACGCCGACGGGGGCCGGCTCCGCCTGGTCCTACGACGACTCGGGCCGCCGGGACGCCCTGACGACCTCGGGGCGGCGGATCGGCTTCACCCACGACGCGGCGGGCCGGGAGCTCACCCGCACCTACGCCGACGTGGTCACCCTGACCAGCGGCTGGGACGGGGCGGGCCGGCTGACGGACCAGCTGCTGACGGGCCCCGGCCGCAGCGTCCTGCAGCGCCGCGGGTACACCTACCGGGCCGACGGGGCCCTGACCGCGATCGACGACCTGCTGGCCGGCCCGCGCACCTTCGAGCTCGACCCGCGCGGCCGGGTGACGGGCGTGCGGGCCGAGAACTGGACCGAGCGCTACGCCTACGACGAGGCGGGCAACCAGTCCTCCGCGTCCTGGCCCGGCTCCCACCCCGGCGGCCAGGACGCCGCCGGCCCCCGCGCGTACGAGGGCACCCGGCTGATCACCGCGGGCCGGGTCCGCCAGGAGTACGACGCCCTGGGTCGCGTCGTGATGCGCCGCAAGTCACGCCTCTCCCGCAAGCCCGACACCTGGCGGTACGAGTGGGACGCCGAGGACCGCATCACCGCCGTGACCACCCCCGACGGCACGCGCTGGAGGTACTCCTACGACGCGCTGGGCCGGCGCACGGCCAAGGAGCGGATGACGGCCGACGGCCTGGAGGTGGCCGAGCGCACGGTCTTCACCTGGGACGGGAACGTGCTGTGCGAGCAGGTCACCACCACGGCGGACGGCTCCCACGAGGTCGCCGTGACCTGGGACCACCGGGGCCTGCACCCGCTGGCGCAGACGGAGCGGATCCTGACGGCGGCCCAGGAGGTGGTCGACGAACGGTTCTACGCCATCGTGACCGACCTGGTGGGCGCGCCCACCGAGCTGGTCGACGAAGAGGGCGGCCTGGCCTGGCGCAGCCGGTCGACGCTGTGGGGGTCCACGGCCTGGAGCCGGGACGCCACCGCCTACACCCCGCTGCGTTTCCCCGGCCAGTACTTCGACCCCGAGTCGGGGCTGCACCACAACTACTTCCGCACCTACGACCCCGAGACCGCCCGCTACCTGAGCCCCGACCCGCTGGGCCTGGCGGCGGCGCAGAACCCGTCGGCGTACGTCTCGAACCCGCACCGCTGGTGCGACCCGTTCGGGCTGGCCCCGTACTCGGACAGCACCCGGACGGCGCAGGGCGTCGACCACCAGCTCAACGAGGCGGAGAGCGGAAAGGCGAACCACTACCTGTCGGGCATCGGGGGCGACGAGGCGAAGCTGGAGAAGTACCTGCAGGGCCAGCTGCGCGCACCGGCCAACTACGTGGACGACGCGTCGGGGGCCCGGATCATCATCGACCGCAGCCTGCGGGACGGGAGCGGCAACCCGGTGGTGATCATCCGCCAGGACCATATGATCCACGCCTACCACGTGGAGGAGAAGGACATCTCGAACTACATCACCCCGCGAGACGGCAAGGATGCGGCGAAGTGGCGAACCCCGAATGCGGACGAGGTCAATGAGTAGCGAGAACCCCACCGGGGCGCGGCAGTGGCCGGGCTACCGCTCGAAGCCGTCCCACGATCCCGGCCAGAGCCTGGTCTTCCCCGGCCCGGTCCCCGCGGAGCTGCGGGCCCTCGGGCAGGAGGTCCGGGCGGCCGACTGGCCGGTGCGGCTGGCCTTCCGCGCCTCCCGGATGGCCCTGCTGGACGCGCTGTGCCGCTGGCAGACGCTGCGCGCGCTGGCCTACGTACACGCGCTGGCCGCGGGGACCGCGGACGCCCGGCTGCTGGAGGACCTGCGGGTGGTCCCGGGAGCGGAGACGGCCGCCGACCCGGCGCTGTCCGAGGTGCCGGGACGGCTGGAGCGGTACGCCCTGGCCCTGCCGCCGGACCTCGTGGACGCGGTCGTCCGCGAGGCCGGGGGGCTGCTCGCGGACAACCGGTTCACCGCGTCCGTACTGGCCGCCGGCCTCTCCGCGGATTCCCGCCCGGCCGACACGGACGAGGCGGTCTCCCGCGCGGTGGTGCTCACCAGCTACTGGTACGAGACCCCGGAGCAGCGCGGCGCCCTCGCCCTGGCGTGGAGCGCGAACCTGTTCGTCCGGTCCTGGCTGTGGTGGTCGGCGAGCTTCACCTACGGCGATCCGGCGGGCGGCATCGGCATCACGGCGGACCCGCGCCCGGCCCGCCCGGCGGCGGCCGCGCTGCCCGCCTGGGCGGTCGCTCTGCTGGAGCGGGCGTCGGGCTGATCAAACCACCCCCGAACAGCCCCCGTTCGGGCCCCACCCGGGACCACCCCGGTACCCGCCCCCGGTGACCGGCCCTCAAACGCCGAGATCCCGCCCGGTCTTTCGACCGGACGGGATCTCGGGACGTTTCCGAGAGCTACTCGGAAACTGTCGTTTGTGGACCTGTGGGGATTTGAACCCCAGACCCCCTCGATGCGAACGAGGTGCGCTACCAGACTGCGCCACAGGCCCTTGCGACGTGTGAAACATTAGCATCCCCGCGCTGGTGCTCCAAAACCGATACCGGGGAGCGTCCGCGCAGGTCCGGTCACTCGTTCGCGGCGCGGGGGCGGTCGTCGCTCTCGTACTGGTCGAACAGCGGCGTACGGCCGCGGCCCTGGCCGCGTCCGCGGGCGTTCGGGAGCGGCTTCTGCTCCGGCTTCGCGTCCTGCTTCGGCTCGGGCTTCGGGGCCGGCGCGGGCTGCGCGCGCAGCCGCGGGTCCGTCGGCTCGGCCGTGCTGGAGCGGGTCGCGCTCCACGCGTCCGGGGTCGCGGGGCCCGTGGCGCGCGGGGCGACCGGGGCCGTCACGTACGTCGGCAGCGGGACCGGCACCGGCTCCCAGCTGTCACCGCGGGCGGGGCCGCGCTCGCGCTCGCGCTGCTGGTCCACCCACTCGGCGTGGTCCGTCTGCTCGACCAGCGCGCGCCGTCCGGCCTCCTGCGGGGAGACCGGTGGAGCGGGGTCCGGTTCGGATCCCGCGGGCGCCTCGGGCTCGCGGCGGCGCGGACGGTTCTCGCGCAGCTGCCGGGCGGCGGCCTCGGCGCGCCGCCGGTCCATCGTGAACTCGTAGCGGCGCCGCTCCTGGACCCGCAGGTGCACGATGTACGCGCTCAGCAGCAGGGCCGGTACGGCGGGCGCCCAGAGGTAGCCGAGACCGCCGACCGCGGCGACGACCGCGCCGAGCGTGAAGATCAGGAAGAGGAGCGCGGTGGTGCGCCGGCGGCGCGCGAGCACCTGGAGGCGCTGCTCGCGCCGGTGCCGCTCCGCCACGGCCGACCTCGGCTCCGCCCTGGTCGGGGGTACGGCGACGGCCCGGGCGTCGGCGTCCACGGAATTCACCGTTTCCGTCGCGGCGTCCGGGTCCGCGCGGTACTCGGGACCGGCCTCCTGGTCGCCGCGTTCACGCAGCCCCTTGGCGTAACGGCGCTCCATTCCCGCCCGGCCGGAAAGCAGCCGAATGGCAGTGGAGAAGCGTTCCGTCGGACGGGCTTCGTTCAGCTCGTCCTGCCTCCGGAGCCACATGGGCACCAAGTAGGCGGCCCAGGCCCCGACAATGACTGCGTAGATGAGGCCGCTGCTGCTCACACCTCACACCGTAGAGGGGCGCGGCCGGGCGGATCCGCCAATTGGGCCGGTGTGTCGCGCGAACCGGCTGATATCACGGACTTTTTTTGTGATTCTTCGGATCAGGTTATGGGCGAATCGGCTCCATCCCCCGATAATTCGAACACCTATTCGTTTATGCGCGGGCCCGGTGCCAGCGGCGCAGCAGCCCCTCCGGGACCTCCTCGGCCGTCAGCGCGTACACGAGGTGGTCGCGCCAGGCGCCGTCGATGTGGAGGTAGCGCGGCCGCAGCCCCTCCTCGCGGAAGCCCAGCTTCTCCACGACCCGCCGGCTCGGCCCGTTCTCCGGGCGGATGCAGACCTCGATCCGGTGCAGCCCGACCTTGCCGAAGCAGTGGTCCACCGCCATCGCCACGGCCGTCGGCATCACGCCCCGGCCCGCCACCTCGCGGTCCACCCAGTAGCCCACGTGGCCCGCGCACATCGACCCCCAGGTGATCCCGGCGACCGTGAGCTGGCCGACGAGGCGTCCCCGGTACTCGATGACGAAGGGCAGCATCCGCCCCGCGTTCGCCTCGGCCCGCAGATGGCGGACCATCTGGCGGTACGTCGGCCGCTGGATCACCGGCCCCCAGGGCGCGGGCGGCGGGATCGTCGCCTCCCACGGCCGGAGCCAGTCGCGGTTGCGCCGGTTGACCTCGCGCCAGGCACTCTGGTCCCGCAGTTTTATCGGCCGGAGCGTGACGTCGCCGTCGGTGAGCACCACCGGCCAGGTGGGTCCGTTCAGCTCGTGCTCCCGTGGGGCTCCGCGGGTCTGGGGTGGTCGCCGCCCCGGATCTGGTCCACCGCGTGCGGCAGGATCCGGGCCAGGACGGCCAGGCCGTCGCGCACCCCGCCCGGCGAGCCCGGCAGGTTCACGATCAGCGTGTGCCCGGCCACGCCCGCCAGCCCCCGGGACAGGGCCGCGGTCGCCACCTTGGCCAGGCCCTCGGCGCGGATGGCCTGCGGGATGCCCGGGACCTCGTAGTCCAGCACCCGCGCCGTGGCGTCCGGGGTGCGGTCGGTCGGCGAGATGCCGGTGCCGCCGGTCGTCAGGATGACGTCGTACCCGGCGGCCACGCCCTCGCGCAGCGCCTGCTCGACCGGGTCCCCGTCGGGGACGACCCGCGGGCCGTCCACCGCGAAGCCGAGCTTCTCCAGCCCCTCGGCCAGCAACGGCCCGCCCCGGTCGGCGTACACGCCCGCCGAGGCGCGGTTCGAGGCGGTGACCACGAGTCCGCGCAGGGCGCGCTCGGGCTCGCGCACCTCGCCCGCCGCGTCGGGCTCGGCCGACCGGGCCGGTCCGCTCCCGCCCGCCGGTACGGGCACGTGGCTGAAGGCGTCGCCGCCGCGCGGGGCGTTCACGCGCGCGTCCAGTCGCCGGACTTGCCGCCGGTCTTCTCCTCCACCCGGACGTCCGTGATGACGGCGCCCTTGTCGACGGCCTTGACCATGTCGATCACGGTGAGCCCGGCGACCGCGACGGCCGTCAGCGCCTCCATCTCGACGCCCGTGCGGTCGGTCGTCTTGACGGTGGCGAGGATCTCGACGGCGTCGTCGGCGACCGACAGGTCGACCTTCACGCCGGAGACGGCCAGCGGGTGGCAGAGCGGGATCAGGTCGGGGGTCTTCTTCGCGCCCATGATCCCGGCGATCCGCGCGGTGGCGAGGGCGTCGCCCTTGGGCACGCCCTCGCCGCGCAGCAGCTCGACCACCCGCGCGGAGACGAGCACGCGCCCGCTGGCCCGTGCCGTCCGCGTCGTGACGTCCTTCTCCGAGACGTCCACCATCCGGGCCGCGCCGGCCTCGTCGATGTGCGTCAGCCTGCTGTGCGTGGTCATAGGTTCGTGCCGCTCCCGCTCCGGGCCCCGAGGGCCTGTGTGGTGCAACACGCTACCCGCACCGGCCGTACTTCAGCCGAGCAGGACCACTTCGAGCTCGGCCCCCGGCTCCACCGAGGTGACGTCCTCCGGTACGACCATCAGGGAGTCGGCGTGGGCCAGCGCCGCGATCAGGTGGGAGCCCGATCCGCCGACCGGGCTGACCGTGCCCGTCTCGGCGTCGTACTTGCCGCGCAGGAACTGGCGGCGCCCGGCCGGGGAGCCCAGCGCCTTGTCGGCCTCCAGCACGGCCCGCACGCTGGGCCGGCTGACGTCCGGCAGGCCCATGAGCGCGCGGATCGCGGGCCGCACGAACAGTTCGAAGGAGACGTACGAGGACACCGGGTTCCCGGGCAGGGCCAGCAGGGGGGTGTGGTCCGGGCCGATGGTGCCGAAGCCCTGCGGTTTGCCGGGCTGCATCGCCAGCTTGCGGAAGTCCACCCGCCCGCCGTCGGCCTCGTCGTCCGCCGTGCCCACCGAGGTCAGCGCCTCCTTGACCACGTCGTACGCCCCGACGCTCACGCCGCCCGTGGTGACCAGCAGGTCGGCCCGGATCAGCTGGTCCTCGATGGTCGAGCGCAGGGTCTCGGCGTCGTCGGCCACGGCCCCGACCCGGTAGGAGATCGCCCCGGCGTCGCGCGCGGCCGCGGCCAGCGCGAAGCTGTTCGAATCGTAGATCGTCCCCGCGGCCAGCGACTCGCCCGGCTGGACCAGCTCGCTGCCGGTGGACAGGACGACCACGCGCGGGCGAGGCCGCACCCGTACGGTGCCCCGCCCGATGGCGGCGAGCAGCGCGATCTGCGGCGGGCCGAGGACCGTGCCCGCGGCGAGCGCGAGGTCCCCGGCCTGGACGTCGCTGCCGCGCGCGCGGACATGGGCCCGCGCCTCGGCGGCCCGGTGCACCCGCACCTCGCCGGCCGCGCCCTCGGGGGCCGCGCTGGCCGGGGTCATTCCGGCGGCCGCGCCGCCGCCCGTACCGCCGTCGGTCCACTCGACCGGTACGACGGCTTCCGCGCCGGGGGGCAGCGGTGCGCCGGTCATGATGCGGGCGGCCTGGCCGGGGCCGACGGTGGGCAGCGCGCCGCTGCCCGCCGCCACGTCCCCGATCACCGTCAGCACCGCGGGGAACTCCTCGCTCGCGCCCTGGACATCGGCCGTGCGGACGGCGTACCCGTCCATGGAGCTGTTGTCGAAGGGCGGGAGCGCGACGGGCACGGTGACGTCCTCGACCAGGACACAGCCCTGGGCGTCGAGCAGCTGGAGCTCGATGGGCTCCAGCGGCCGGATCGCGGCGAGGACGTCAGCGAGGTGCTCGTCGACCGACCACAGGCGCTGTGCGCCCTGGCCGGTGTCCTGCGGTGCGCGGCTGCTCAAGGTGCTACATCTCCTCCGTGACGTAACGGTGAAGCCAGGTGCGGAACTCCGGGCCCAGGTCCTCTCGCTCGCACGCGAGGCGGACGATGGCCCTCAGGTAGTCCCCGCGGTCCCCGGTGTCGTAGCGGCGGCCCCGGAAGACCACGCCGTGCACCGGGCCGCCCACGGTCTCGTCGGCGGCCAGCTTCTGCAGGCCGTCGGTGAGCTGGATCTCCCCGCCGCGGCCCGGCTCGGTCTCCCGCAGTATGTCGAAGATCGCGGGGTTGAGGACGTACCGTCCGATGACCGCGTAATTGCTGGGCGCGTCCGCCGGGTCGGGCTTCTCGACGAGGCCGGTGATCCGGACGACGTCCTCCTCGTCCGTGGCCTCGACGGCGGCGCAGCCGTAGAGGTGGACGTTGGCGGGGTCGACCTCCATGAGGGCGATGACCGTGCCGCCGGTGCGGGCGTGGACGTCGGTCATCTGGCGCAGCAGCGGGTCGCGCGGGTCGATCAGGTCGTCGCCGAGGAGGACGGCGAAGGGCTCGTCGCCGACGTGCGGCTCGGCGCACAGGACGGCGTGGCCGAGGCCGCGCGGGTCACCCTGGCGGACGTAGTGCATGGTGGCCAGGTCGCTGGACTCCTGGACCTTCTTCAGGCGGTCGTCGTCACCCTTGGCGATGAGGGCCGACTCCAGCTCGTAGTTGCGGTCGAAGTGGTCTTCGAGGGCTCGCTTGTTACGTCCTGTGATCATGAGTACGTCGTCGAGGCCGGCCGAAACCGCCTCCTCGACCACGTACTGGATGGCCGGCTTGTCCACGACCGGGAGCATTTCCTTGGGCGTCGCCTTCGTCGCCGGAAGGAAGCGGGTACCGAGACCTGCGGCCGGGATCACGGCCTTCTTGATCACAGGGTGCAACTGAGTCATGGGCAGAACGATAGTGGGTCACGCGGACCGCTCCGGGCTTGATTCCGGTAAATAGATCCGACATTGGCCCGATTTGAAAGGAATTCAGAGTCAGCTGTGGTAGAGAAACCGCCGAACCCGTCCGAAAAGGCCCGGCTGCGCCGGGAGCTCCTCGCCGCGCGCCGGGCCCTGTCCGCCGATTCCCTGCGTACGTCGGCCCGCGCGCTCTCCCGCTCCGCCTGTGAACTGCCCGAGCTGGCCGGGGCGCGGACGGTGGCGGCGTACGTCTCCGTCGGCTCCGAACCCGGCACCCGCGATCTGCTGGACGCCCTGCTCGCCGCCGGGAAGCGCGTGCTGCTGCCCGTACTGCTCCCCGACAACGACCTCGACTGGGCGGCCTACGAGGGCCCGGACAGTCTGGCCGAGGCCGCGCACCCCGGGAAGATGCGGCTGCTGGAGCCGGCCGGGACCCGGCTCGGGCCGGACGCGGTCACCGGGGCCGACGCCGTCCTGCTGCCCGGACTGGCCGTGGACCGGCGCGGGATGCGCCTGGGGCGCGGCGGGGGCTCGTACGACCGGGTGCTGGCGCGCCTGGCGCGCGCCGGGGCGCATCCCGCGCTGGTCGTGCTCCTCTACGACGAAGAGGTGGTCGCGCGGGTCCCGGAGGAACCGCACGACCACCCCGTTCAGGCAGTGGCCACCCCGTCGGGGGTGGTCAGGTTCACGGCCTGAGGGCCGTCACCGCGGGAGGGCCTTCACGGCTTGAGCGTCAAGGTCTCCGTGGTGGCCTTGTCCACGGCCTCCTTGCCGAAGGCCCAGTCCAGCAGCTCGCCCTTGGCCCACATGTCCGTCTGGTCGTAGTAGTTGTCGTGGTAGGCGTGGCCCGAGGCGCCGGTCAGGTTGATCCAGCGCGACTTGTCCAGGTCGTTGAGGTTCACGACCATGCGCATCGACGGGACCCAGGTGACCCCGTACCCGCTGGAGGCGTTCCAGCCGGTCGCGTTCACGGTGGCCTCGCCGCCGCCCAGGTTCCACGGGCCGCGGTTGAGGAGGTACTGCATGAAGCCCGGGCCCGCGGTGCCGATGGTCTGGTTCTTCAGCGTCAGCTGGTGCAGGCGGCCCCAGCTCCAGGTGGACTGGTCCTTGCCCAGCTTGGCGGTCAGCTCCCAGCGGGCGTCCTTCATGGCCCGCGCGAACAGCTGGTCGCGCGTCGCGGTCGCCGGCTGGTTGCGGGCGGCCGGCGTCTGCCACCAGGCCGACTTCTCGTCCTTGACCAGGCGGCGGACCACCTCGAACCAGCGGTCGCCGCCGTCCGGCTGCGCCGAGTCCGCGTCGCGCGCACCGCACTCGCGGACCGTCTTGGCCAGGTCGTCGACCGGACCGCTGCTCTCCTCCTGGACGTTCATGCAGCTGCCCTCGATCCGCAGCTCCTTCGGCATCTTGTCGCCGAAGGACAGCTTGAGGATGTTGCGCCAGACCGCGTTGAAGTACGCGGCGGCCGCCGAATCGGGCTCCTGCGTGTAGTTCCAGCCCTCCAGGAGCTTCTGCGCCGAGCGCACGTCCGGGTCCGAGACCTCGATCTTGGCCAGCATCGGCGTCAGCAGGGCGGCGATCTCGCTGCTGTTGTCCATCTGCATGGTGCGCATGTCGTCGGTGGAGATCTTGCCGTTGTCCTTGATCTTCGCCTCGATGAGGTCGTTGATCCGCTGGCTGCGGGCGCCGTAGCCCCAGTCCGTGGTCAGGACGTACGGGTACTTGCCCGCGCCGGTCCCGCTCTCCACGACCGCCTGGTTCGCGGTGACGATGTAGCCGCGCGCCGGGTTGTAGTCGTACGGCATCTCGTCCTGCGGGACGTAGCCGGTGCTGCCGTCCTTGCCGCCCTTCCAGGCGTACTTGGAATCCCAGCCCGGGGCCGGCATGCGGCCGTCGCCGGCGCCGCGGACCGGGATGCGGCCCGGGGCCTGGTAGCCGATGTTGCCCTTGGTGTCGGCGTAGATCAGGTTCTGCGACGGCACCTCGAAGTCACGGGCGGCGGCGCGGAAGCCCGCGAAGTCCTTGGCCCGGTCGATGCCGAAGACCGCGTCCATCGACTTGCCGGGGTCCAGGGCGGTCCAGCGCAGGGCGACGGCGTAGCCGTTGCCGCGGTCGGGGGCCGAGCTGGAGACGGGGGCGCGGCTGCCGACCGTACCGAGCTCGTCGCTGCGGTCGGAGATCAGCGGGCCGTTGTTGGTGGTGCGGACGGTGATCTTCTTGCTCTTGCCGCCCGCGATCTTGATGACCTCTTCGCGGGTCGTGAAGGGGACCACCTTGTTGTCGTAGACGTAGCCCTCGGGCTTGACCTGCTCCAGGTAGAGGTCGGTGACGTCGGCGCCGAGGTTGGTCATGCCCCAGGCGATGTCGGCGTTGTGGCCGATGACCACGCCGGGCATGCCCGAGAAGGTGTAGCCGGCGACGTCGTACTTGCACTGGTTGGAGACCGTGCGGCAGTGCAGGCCCATCTGGTACCAGACCGAGGGCAGCTGCGGGGACAGGTGCGGGTCGTTGGCGAGCAGCGGCTTGCCGGTGGTCGTGTACTGGCCGGAGACGACCCAGGAGTTCGAGCCGATGCCGCTGCCGTTGGGGCCGAGGATCGCCGGGACCTTGTCCAGGGTCTTGGCGAGGGAGGTCAGCGAGGTGCGCAGGCCCACGATGGCGCCCTGGGCGGTGGTGTCGTCCGCGAGGCCGGTCGGCGTGGAGGACGAGCCGCCCGCCGGGGCCTGGGAACCGCCCGCCGACACCTGCGAGCCGGTGGTGCTGCCGCCGGAGCCCTTGCCGGAGCCGGGGGAGCCCGCGGCCGCGCCCTGGGGCGCGTACTTGCCGCCCTCGATCTTGCCCGCGTCGACGATCGGCTTGTTCCGGTCGAAGGGGTAGGGCGGGTACAGCTCGTCGATCTGCGCCTGCGTGAGCTTGTTGGACATCAGCGCGCGATCGATCTCGTCCTGCATGTTGCCGCGCAGGTCCCAGGCCATCGCCTTGAGCCAGGCCACCGAGTCCACCGGCGTCCACTGCTCGGGCCGGTAGTCGTCGCTGAGCTTGAGGGCGGCGTGCTCGACGGAGAGGTCCTTGCCGGACTTCCCCTTGAGGTACGCGTTGACCCCGTCGGCGTAGGCCTGGAGGTACTTCTTCGTCTCGGCCGACAGCTTCGTGTCGTACTCGGCCTGCGCGACCTGGCGCCAGCCGAGCGTGCGCAGGAAGGCGTCGGTCTCGACCTGGTCGGCGCCGAACATCTCGGAGAGGCGGCCCGAGGTCATGTGGCGGCGGACGTCCATCTCCCAGAAGCGGTCCTGGGCGTGGACGAAGCCCTGCGCGCGGAAGAGGTCGTCGTCGTTGTCGGCGTAGAGCTGGGGAATGCCGTGGGAGTCCCGCTTGACCTCGACGGTCCCGGTCAGGCCGGGGACCTTGAGGGTGCCGGTGGCCTGCGGGAACGAGGCGCGGACGTTGTCCATGCCCCAGTACGTCCCGTACCCGAAGCCCGACAGGAGCGCCAGGACCAGCACGAGCACGATCAGACGGGCGCGTCGTCCCCTCTTCTTGACGGGAGGAGCGGTTTCGTTGGCGGGCATCGCTGTCCTTAGAGGGGCAGGGTGGTCCTGGGAGTGCTGGGAGCAACCATAGGCGCAGCACCGGGTGCGTTGATCCGCCAGGGGTCGAGGTGACGAGGACAGGGCCGAACAGGCGTTTCACAATGTGGGTATCGCGTAAAGGGCGCGTCAAATATTAGGTAAGGTAACGAAGTACCTGCCGATCTTGCCGGACTTGTCGCCTGGAGGAACGTTCCGCCGGGCGACTTGAGGAAAGGGCCGCCCGCTGACCGTCCACACGCTCAATGAGCTCCTGCTGGTCTGCTCGCTCGTGCTGCTCGTCGCCGTCGCGGCGGTACGCATCTCTTCACGCAGCGGCCTCCCCAGCCTGCTCATCTACCTCGGCATAGGCATAGCGATAGGCCAGGACGGCATAGGCAACGTCGTTTTCGACAATGCCGAGCTGACCCAGGTCATCGGCTATGCCGCGCTCGTCGTGATCCTCGCCGAGGGCGGTCTGGGCACCAAGTGGAAACAGATCAGACCGGCCCTTCCGGCCGCGATCGTCCTGTCGCTGGTCGGCGTCGCGATCAGCGTCGGCGTCACGGCCGCGGGCGCGCACTACCTGGTCGGACTGGAGTGGCGGCAGGCCCTGCTGATCGGCGCGGTCGTCTCCTCGACCGATGCCGCGGCCGTCTTCTCCGTACTGCGCAAGGTTCCGCTGCCCTCCCGGATCACGGGTGTGCTGGAGGCGGAGTCGGGCTTCAACGACGCTCCGGTCGTCATCCTGGTCGTCGCCTTCGCGACCGTGGGCCCGGTGGACCAGTGGTACGTCCTGCTCGGCAAGATCGCCCTTGAGCTGCTGATCGGCGTCGCGATCGGCCTGTCGGTGGGCTTCCTGGGGGCGTACGGCCTGCGGCACGTGGCCCTGCCCGCCTCCGGCCTCTACCCGATCGCCGTGATGGCGATCGCGGTGTCGGCGTACGCGGCCGGCGCCATGGCGCACGGCTCCGGCTTCCTCGCCGTCTACCTGGCCGCGATGGTGCTCGGCAACGCGAAGCTGCCGCACTGGCCGGCGACCCGGGGGTTCGCGGACGGGCTCGGCTGGATCGCCCAGATCGGCATGTTCGTCCTGCTGGGGCTCCTGGTCACCCCGCACGAGCTGGTGAACGACTTCTGGCCCGCCGTGGTCATCGGCCTGGTGCTGACGATGGTGGCGCGCCCGCTGGAGGTCTTCCTCAGCCTGCTGCCCTTCCGTATCCCCTGGCAGGAGCAGGCCCTGATGTCGTGGGCGGGGCTGCGCGGCGCCGTACCCATCATCTTGGCGACCATCCCGATGGTGACCGGGATCGAGGGCAGCGACCGCGTCTTCAACATCGTCTTCGTGCTCGTCGTCGTCTACACCCTGGTCCAGGGGCCGACCCTGCCCTGGCTCGCGCGCAAGCTGGAGCTCGGCGACTCCGACGCGGGCGCGGCCGACCTGGGGATCGAGTCGGCGCCGCTGGAGAAGCTGCGCGGGCACCTGCTGTCCTTCGCCATCCCGGCCGCCTCGCGGATGCACGGCGTCGAGGTGAGCGAGCTGCGGCTGCCGCCGGGAGCCTCGGTGACGCTGGTGGTCCGGGACGCGAAGAGCTTCGTACCGCTGCCGTCGACCGTGCTGCGGCGCGGGGACGAGCTGCTGGTGGTGGCCACGGATCCGGTACGGGACGCGGCGGAGGCCCGGCTGCGGGCGGTGGCGCGGGGCGGCAAGCTGGCCGGATGGCTCGGGACGGGCTCGAACGGGGGCTGAGCGGGGGCCGAGGGCCCCGGATCTGACATCAACAGAGCGTTAGAGTGCCGTTCTAATTCTGTGTTTTCGGGGTGTGGGGGCGGTTTCACCCCGTTTTCATGGGCTCCGGAATGCGAACTTCCAGTTAATCGCAGGTGAAGACACCGCATGTCGCCGGAATCACAGGACACATACCTGGTCTGCCTGTACGATAAAGGCACACCACATCGAACCAACTCTGCCTGACGCAGAGCTGGCGCGACCGCAAAGCGGCCGTGGCTCCCTCCCGCAGTGGGCGCCCAGGTATCACTCGGTTCTGCGCAAGAGGACAGCTCTCGGGGCTCCCACATGTACGGGTGCGGTCGCTCACGAGGCGGCACACCGTCCGCAGACGGGGACGCTCTACCAGGCAGCGGAAAGGCCAGGCCGTGACATCCGCGGTCACGACCGACAAGTCCGCCCGCCCCGGTTACGGGCAGCTCCTGCGCACGCCCGGCGCCATCGGCTTCGTTCTCCCGGGATTCGCCGCCCGGCTCCCCTTCGGCATGCTGACCATCAGCATCCTGCTGCTCGTCCAGCACACCAGCGGTTCCTACGGCAGCGCCGGCATCGTCGCCGCCGTCACCGGCGTCTCGATGGCGCTGTCCGCCCCGGTGATGGGCAAGTTCACCGACCGCCGCGGCCAGAGCGCCGTCCTGGTCCCCGTCGTCCTCATGCACGCCACCGCCGTCTCCACCCTCGTGGCGCTCGCACTGCTGGGCGCTCCCGTCTGGGCGCTGGCCCTGGCGGCCGTCCCCGCCGGCGCCTCCGTCCCGCAGGTCGGGCCGATGGTCCGGGCCCGCTGGGCCGCCAAGCTGGAGGGTTCCCCGCTACTGCCGACGGCCGCCGCGTTCGAGTCCGTCACCGACGAGTTCACCTTCGTCGTCGGCCCGGTGCTGGCCACCGCGCTGTGCACCGGCGTCCACCCGGCCGCCGGTCTGATCACCGAGGCCGCGCTGACGCTGGCCGGCGGTCTGGTCTTCGCCGCCCAGCGCGCCACCCAGCCCAAGGCGCACGCCGCCCCGGCCGGCGGCGAGAAGCACGCCTCCGCGCTGTCCTTCCCGGGCCTGCGCGTCCTGATCGTGGCCTTCCTCGGCATCGGCGCCGTCTTCGGCGGCATGCAGGTGTCCCTGGCCGCCTTCTCCAACGAGATCGGCAACCCGGGCGCCAACGGCCTGCTCTACGGCGTCTTCGCGGCCGGCAACATGACCGCGGGCATCGCCTGCGGCGCCATCGCCTGGAAGATCGGCCCGCGCCGCCGGCTGCTGCTCGGCTACGCCGGCCTCACCGTGGCCGCCTCGGTCCTGTGGACCGCGCACTCGATGATCCTGCTGGGCGCGCTCGGCCTGGTCGTCGGCCTGTGCATCGCCCCGGCCCTGATCACCGGCTACACGATGATCGAGTCCCTGATCCCGGCGAACGCCCGCACCGAGGCCTTCACCTGGCTCACCGGCGCCGTCGCCTTCGGCCAGGCCACCGCCGTGACCCTGGCCGGCCGCCTGACGGACGCGCACGGGTCCTCGTACGGCTTCCTGGTGCCCATGGCGGGCACCGTGCTGGCGCTCGCGACCCTGCTCGCGCTGCGCTCCAGCCTGGCCCCGAAGGCGCCGAGCCGGATCATCAACTCCTCGGCGGGAACCCCCGCCGCCGCTCCGGAGGTCCCTGCCGCGCGGGGGAACGAGCGTGGTGTCGGTCACCGCGTGCCGGTGACGGTGGACTGATCGGCCGGAATACGTCACCATGGAACGTCGTTAGCACTCATCGAGTCAGAGTGCCAGGAGGAAATTCGTGCCGACCTACCAGTACCAGTGCACCGAGTGCGGTGAGGGCCTTGAGGCCGTGCAGAAGTTCACCGATGACGCACTGACCGAGTGCCCGAACTGCCAGGGACGCCTGAAGAAGGTGTTCTCCGCGGTCGGCATCGTCTTCAAGGGATCCGGTTTCTACCGGAACGACAGCCGTGGCGCCTCGTCGAGCAGCACCCCTGCCTCCTCGAAGCCGTCGACGCCTGCCGCCGCCCCGGCCGCTTCGACGACCTCGTCGTCGAGCACGAGCAGCAGCTCCACGTCGGCCGCCTGATCTCCGTCTCCGATACGTAAGGCCCCGCAGCCCTTCCGGTCAGCGGGGCCTCACGCATGCCCGGTTAGGGTGGCGGCATGGCTAACGCAGAGATCGGTGTCATCGGCGGCTCGGGCTTCTACTCCTTCCTGGACGACGTCTCCGAGGTCGAGGTGGACACCCCGTACGGGCCCCCGAGCGACTCCCTCTTCCTCGGTGAGCTGGCCGGGCGCCAGGTCGCCTTCCTCCCCCGGCACGGCCGCGGCCACAAGGTCCCGCCCCACAAGATCAACTACCGGGCCAACCTGTGGGCGCTGCGCTCGGTGGGCGTGCGCCAGGTGCTCGGCCCGTGCGCGGTCGGCGGCCTGCGCGCCGAGTACGGCCCGGGCACGCTGCTCGTCCCCGACCAGCTGGTGGACCGTACGAAGTCCCGCGCCCAGACCTTCTTCGACGGGGAGCCCCTGCCCGACGGGACCGTCCCGAACGTCGTGCACACCACCTTCGCCGACCCGTACTGCCCGGTGGGCCGCTCGGTGGCGCTGGCGGCGGCGCGCGGCCGGGAGTGGGAGCCGGTGGACGGCGGCACGATGGTCGTCATCGAGGGGCCCCGCTTCTCGACGCGCGCCGAGTCGAAGTGGCACGCGGCGATGGGCTGGTCGGTCGTCGGCATGACGGGCCACCCGGAGGCGGTCCTCGCCCGCGAGCTGGGGCTCTGCTACACGTCGATGGCCCTGGTCACGGACCTGGACGCGGGCGCGGAGACGGGTGAGGGCGTGTCCCACACGGAGGTCCTGAAGGTGTTCGGCGAGAACGTGGACCGCCTGCGCGAGGTCCTCTTCGACGCGGTCTCGGCCCTCCCCGCGACCGAGTCCCGCGACTGCCTGTGCACCCACGCCCACGACGGCTGGGACCTCGGCATCGAACTCCCGTAGGGCCGGGAGGGGCGGCGGCGGGACGATCGGCGCCCTCGGCTTCGCGGGGCGCCGAGCGAGGGCGGCCGACCGGCGGGTGGTCCACTCGTGTGGGTGATGGGGTTGTCCACAGGCTGAGGATTGTCCACAGGGGCGAGCGGGGTTTCGCGGGGCGGCGGATCGTGAGGGGTGTCCGGGCGCAGGGTCCGGGCGTCGGAACTCGATTCGCCGGTGGTGGCCGCCATGTCCAAGTCCTCGTTCCTCCCCGCCTCTTCTGCCTCTTCTGCTCCTTCCGCCTCTTCTGCTCCTTCTGCTCCTTCTGCCTCCTCCGCCTCTTCTACGTGTCCCCCCGCGCGCCCCGTGCCCTCCTTTCCCCCGCTTCGCGTGGGCCGGGGCGGGGACCGGCTGCGCCGGGCCGTACGGCGTCGGCGGCGGGCCGCTTCGGCCGGTCTGGCCGTACTGGCGGCCGCGCTGGCGGTGGTGGGCGGGACGGAGGCGGCCCAGGCTTCGCGGGGCGCGGGCGCGCCGCCCGAGGTGAAGCCCCCTCCGGCGGCGATGCGGTGGGTATCGGCGCCGGTGCGCATCGCGGATGCGGCGACGGTGCGGCTGCTGCGGCCCGGCGACCGGGTGGACGTGGTCGCGGCGGAGCGCGCCGGGCCGCCCCGGGTGGTGGCCGCCGGCGCCCGCGTGGCCGAGGTACCGGATCCGGAGAAGGGTGTGGGGGACGCCGGGGCGCTGGTCGTCCTGTCGGTGCCCCGGGACACCGCGAGGGCCCTCGTCGGGGCGGGCGCCGTGGCACGGCTGGCGGTGACACTGTGCTGAATCGGACTCGCGTGCAGTCAAGTCACCGCAAGACGGGCACCGATTGGACACGCCGGGCCCGGACTGCCGTAGCTTTCGGAACCGTTGGCTCCATGTTCGGCGGATTCGAAGAGAGGCTCAGTGATGAGCGAGAAGAAGCAGGAGAGCGTCCTGGCAGGCTTCAAGGCCTTCCTGATGCGTGGCAACGTGGTCGACCTGGCGGTGGCGGTCGTCATCGGCGCCGCGTTCACGAACATCGTGAACTCGGTCGTGAAGGGGATCATCAGCCCGCTGGTCGGCGCCGTGGGGACGAAGAGCCTGGACGGCTACACGTCCTGCCTGAAGGGTCCCTGCGGCATCGACGCGAAGGGGGATGCCATCGGTGTGAACATCCTCTGGGGTTCGGTGCTGAACGCCGCGCTGACCTTCCTGATCACCGCCGCGGTCGTCTACTTCCTGATGGTGCTGCCGATGGCGAAGTACCTGGCCAAGGTGGAGCAGCGCCGCCGGGCCAAGGAGGGCGTCCAGGAGACCATGGAGATCACCGAGCTGGTGGTCCTCAAGGAGATCCGCGACGAGCTGGTCGCCCAGCGCGCCCACCAGAACGGTCAGTACGGACAGGTCGGCCAGGGCAACCAAGGCGGCCAGGCCGGGTACGGGAACCAGGGCGGCCACAGCGGCCACGCCGGCCCGGGCTACTGACAGGTCAGACGTGGTGCGGCGGCTTCTCGTCGAGGAAGCGGGCCAGGTCGGCCGCGCTCCCGGCGGAGGCCGGCCGCTCGCCCCACCCGCGGTCGGTGTCGTCGGAGGACTGCTGGTCCAGCGGGTCGTCGAAGACGAGCCGGGGCTTGGCCCGCGGTGCGGGCGCGGCCTCGGGCCGGGACTGCGGGGGCTGCGGGTCGGAAGCGGTGCTCATGGCTCCAGAGTACGGCCGCCCCGGCCCCGGCCCGCGAGCCCGCTCCGGCCCCGGTCCCGGCCCGGGGTCAGCTCGGGGCCTCTGCGCCCGGGCGGGCGTAGAACCACCAGCACACGGCGAGACAGGTGGCGTAGAAGCCGATGAAGAGCCACAGGGCGCTCGTGACGGTCATCGCGGCGAACATCGCGGGGATGAAGAAGAACCCGTAGGCGGCGATGGCGGAGGAGAAGCCGGTGACGGCGCCCGCCTCCATCTCCGACTGCTTCAGCGCCGCGGCCTGCGCCTCCGGGCCCCCGCCCTCGGCCTGCCGCATGTGCTGGTCCCGGAAGATCACCGGGATCTGCCGGAAGGTCGATCCGTTGCCCAGCCCGGAGAAGGCGAAGGCGGCGAGGAAGCCGATGAAGAAGGCCCAGAAGCTGCCCTGGTCGCCACCCGAGGGCAGCGCGAAGATCACCACGACCAGGGCCGCGGCCATGCCGACGAACGACAGCATCGTGACCCTGGCGCCGCCCATCTTGTCGGAGAGCCAGCCGCCGGCCCAGCGCATGAGCGCGCCGATGAACGGACCGATCCAGGCATAGGTGGTCGCCTGGTAGCCCTGCGCCTCGAAATTGTTCTTGATCAGCAGGGGCAGGCCCGCCGCGAAGCCGATGAAGGACCCGAAGGTGCCGACGTAGAGCCAGGTCATCAGCCAGTTGTGCTTGCGCTTGAAGATGATCTTCTGCTGGCTGAAGGGGGCCGCGGCCACCCGGAGGTCGTTCATCAGGAACCAGGCGAGCAGCGCCATGATCACCAGCAGGGGCACCCAGAGGAACGCGCCGTTCTGGAGCCAGATGTCGGTGTTCTTCCTCGCGTCGTGCTGGGGGCCGCCCGCGGGCGCGCCGAGCACGGCGGCGGTGACCACCAGCGGGGCGACCAGCTGGACCACGCTCACTCCGAGGTTGCCGAGGCCTCCGTTGAGCCCGTTGGCGCTGCCCTTCTCCCTCTTGGGGAAGAAGAAGCCGATGTTCGCCATCGAGGAGGCGAAGTTCGCGCCGCCGATCCCGCAGACGGCCGCGATCAGCGCCAGCTCCCAGTACGGGGTGCCGGTGTCCTGGAGCGCAAAGCCCAGCCACAGCATCGGCCCGACCAGGATGATCGTGCTGAACGCGGTGAACTTCCGCTCGCCGAAGATCGGCCCGATGAAGGTGTAGAGGATCCGGAAGGTGCCGCCGGTGATGCCGGGGATGGCGGTCAGCCAGAACAGCTGCGACTTCGAGAAGCCGAAGCCGACGTCGTTCAGCTTGACCACGGTGACCGACCAGACCTGCCAGACCACGAAGCCGAGCATCAGCGCGGGAATCGAGACCCAGAGGTTGCGCTGGGCGACGGTGCGGCCGGTGGACTGCCAGAAGCCCTCGTCCTCGGGCCGCCAGTCACCGATGGTGGCGCCGGGCTTGTAGGTCTCGCGGCGGTGCGAGCGCACCCGGGACGGGGTGGGGGTGGGGGTGGGTATGGACATGGTCATCGGTCCTTCGGGTCGAGGAGCCACAGTCCCAGCACGACGAGGAAGGACAGGATCAGGAATCCCGCACCCCACCAGGCCGTGCCGGTGTTGCCCTCCATCCACTCGTTGACGGTCACCGTCAGCGCCCAGAGCTGGCCGATCACGACCGTGAGCGCCAGAGCCAGACGGGCGTTGAGCTTCGAGGAGCGCTCCGGCTCCTGTTCGGAGCCGGCGCCCGGGCCGGGGCCGGTGTGCCGGATCCGCGGGTCGCCGTAGCCGCTGGTGGGGCGGATCTGCGGGTACCGCTCGCGCACCGGCCGGTTCAGCCGGGGCTGGGCACTGCCCGGTCGGTAGTCGGGGCGCGGAGGCAGGGCGCCGTCGCTCATGTGCGCCTGCTCTCGGCGACGCGGTCGGCACCGGCGCAGCCGAGCCTGCGGGCCATGTCGGGGCGGGACTCGCCGAACTGCCGGCACAGGGCCTCCCTCGCCGGCTCTCCCGACCGGGCGGTCGCGACGGCCCAGACGCTGCCGTCGACCTCCTCGGTCAGGAAGATCCTGGGGAGGGGCCGCGGCGGCGGGCCCGCGGTCACCTCGCCGGTGCGGGCGTCGAAGAAGCCCTCGTGGCAGGGGCAGTACAACTCCCCGTCGGCTCCCCGGTCCTCGCGCCACAGCACGGCGCAGGCCAGGTGGGTGCAGACGGCGGAGTAGCCGACGAGGGAACCGTCCGACAGCCGTACGGCCAGGGCCCGGTCCTCGTCACCGGGGAAGCGGAAGGCGACGGACTCGCCCGGCGCCAGCTGGTCGGCGACCTTCTTGGCCCGGGGCGGGCTGTCACCGTCGCCGTGCCGGTGCAGGATGCCGGAGGCGACGCCCACACCGCCGATGGCGAGGCCGCCGGAGACGGTGGCCACGATCCGCAGGTAGTCGCGGCGGGTGGTGAGGGAGTCCGCGCTGATCCGGTCGCGCAGCCGCTCGGCGGCGTCCTCTCCCGCGAGTTCCGGTCCCGTGGCGGGCGGGGGCGGTTCGGTGAGGCTCATCGGACATCCACTCCGTTGATCTCGACGACGGGCAGGCCGCCGGGGACGGGCCACTGGACCTTGTCGGCGGGAACCACCATCGCGACGCCGGTGCTGACCATGACGTCACCGAAGGCGAAGGAGTCGGCGACCTGGACGCCGGGGCGTTCGGCCTGGAGCTCTTCGAGGGTTCCGTAGAAGAGGGCCCCGGTCGGGCAGACGGTCGCGCACATCGGGGCCAGGCCGTAGGCGGTGCGGTCGTAGCAGAGGTTGCACTTCATCTGAAGCTTCGCCTGGAGGTCGATCTTCGGTACTCCGAAGGGGCAGGCGTTGACGCAGTTGGCGCAGCCGATGCAGCGGGTGGTGTCGGCCTGTTGGACCACGCCGTCGGCGGTCACCAGGATCGCGTCGGCGGGGCAGACCTCGGCGCACGGGGCGACCGGGTCCTCGCAGTGCATGCAGACGGTCGGAAGGGAGGCGACGGACGTGCCGGGGTCGGTGTAGTCCAGGTGGATCATCGATTTGCCGCGGTGGGAGTCGCATTCGCGGCAGGCGGAGACACAGGCCTGGCAGCCGATGCAGCGCCCCGGGTCGATGAAGATCGTGCGGCCCATCATGGCGGGGTCAGCTCCTCTCCGCCGTGCCACGGCCCTGCGGGGACGTGGGGGGCAGGGGGTCGGTGCGGGAGGCCTGGGCCTCCGGATAGGCCGACTGGCCAGGGGCCATGGGCGGCGCGGGCACCTCGTCGACCCGCTCGGCGGCCTCGATCCGGGCGGCGCAGACCTTGTACTCGGGGATCTTCGAGCGGGGGTCGAGGGCGTCGATGGTCAGGGCGTTCGCGGCCGTCGGGACGGGCCAGTGGTACGGGATGAAGACGGTGTCGGGGCGGATGGCCTCGGTGACCAGGGCCGGGAAGACCTCGCTGCCGCGGCGGGTGACCACCCGGACCGGGTCGCCGCTCTGGAAGCCGTGCGAGGGGTGGACCTCCACCCAGGGGCGGGGGGTCTGTTCGACGAGGGCGCCCAGGCGGCGGGTCTGGTTGCCGGAGAGGAAGTGCGCGACGGTGCGGCCGGTGGTGAGGGAGAGGGGGAACTCGTCGGTGTAGGCGTCCATGGGCGGATGCCACTCCACGACCTGGAGGTGGATCTTTCCGTCGGGGTGGTAGGTCCGGCCGTCCTCGAAGAGCCGGGGCGTGCCCGGGTGCTCGGTGGACGGGCAGGGCCAGGCGATCCCGCCGGTCTCCTCCAGCCGGTCGTAGGTGATGCCGTAGTAGTCGTTGACCGTGCCGGCGGAGGCGATCCGCAGCTCCTCGAACACCTCGCGGGAGCCGGGGAAGTCGAAGTGCTCACCGGCGCCGAGCCTGCGGGCGAGCTCGCACATGACCCAGGTGTCGGTGCGCACCCCGGCCGGGGGCTCCTGGGCCTTGTTGTGCTTGACCACACGGGCCTCGGCGTTGGCCATCACGCCCTCGTCCTCGGCCCAGGTGGTGACGGGGAAGACGACGTGGGCGTTGGCCGCGGTCTCGGAGAGGAAGAAGTCGAACTGGGCGTGGAACTCGGTGGTGTCGTAGCCGTCCTTGACCACCGCGTAGTTGGGGAGGGAGACGAAGGGGTTGTTGCAGATGCCGATGAGGCCGCGGATCTCCTTGCGCTGCATCTGCCAGACCATCTCCATCATGGAGGTGCCGGCGCCGGGCAGTTCGGATTCCTCGATGCCCCAGATCCGGCAGATCTGCGCCCGGTGTTCCGGGTTGGTGATGGAGCGGCCGCCGGGGAGGAGGTCGGACTTCTGGCCGTGCTCCCGGCCGCCCTGGCCGTTGCCCTGGCCGGTGATGGTCCCGTAGCCCGCGCCGGGCTTGCCGATGTTGCCGGTGGCCACGCACAGGTTGATGACGGAGAGGCAGTTCTCGACGCCCTGGGAGTGGTGTTCGATGCCGCGGGCGTGCCAGGCCATGGCCTTGCCCGCACCGGCGAAGACGCGCGCGACCTGGACGATCTGCTGCTCCGGGACCCCGCAGATCTCGGCGGAGCGGGCGGGCGGGTACTGCGCGACGGCCGCCTTGACCTCGTCCCAGCCGGTGGTGTGCGCGGCGAGGTAGGCCTCGTCGGTCAGCCCCTCGGCGACGACCACGTGGAGGACGGCGTTGAAGAAGGCGGAGTCGGTACCGGGCTTGATCGCGACGTGGATGTCGGCGGTGCGGGCGATGGCCGTCTCGCGCGGGTCGACCACGATCAGCGTGGCGCCGCGGTCCCGCGCGCCCCACAGGTACTGGGTCATCACGGGGAAGCACTCCCCCACGTTCGACCCGGCGATGAGCAGGCAGTCCGTGAGGAGGATGTCGGAGAAGGGGTTGCCGGCCCGGTCGATGCCGAAGGCGAGCTTGTTGGCGCCCGCGGCGCTGACCATGCACAGGCGGCCGTTGTAGTCGACGTGCTTGGTCTTCAGCGCGACCCGGGCGAACTTGCCGACCAGGTACGTCTTCTCGGAGAAGAGGCTGGCGCCGCCGAGCAGTCCGAACGCGTCGTTCCCGTACGCGCCCTGGATGCGGCGGATCTCGGAGACGGTGAAGTCCAGGGCCTCCTCCCACGAGCACGCGCGGAACTCCTCGTCGCGGGAGCGGCGCATCAGCGGGGCGGTGAGCCGGTCGGGGTGGTTGACCTGCTGGTAGGCGTTGATGCCCTTGGGGCACAGCCGCATCCGGTTGATGTCGTGGTTGCGGGGTTCCACGCCGAAGACCTTGCCCCCGCGGTCCACGCGCAGGTACATCCCGCACTGCACCCCGCAGAAGCAGCAGTGGGTGGGGACGAGGGTCTCGCCGTTCTGGTCGGCGTGCCACTGGTCGGCCGGAATGCCGCCCGCGTCGCGGAAGTTGCGCGTGCCGGGTGGGGCGATCGACGGGTCGAGGGGCAGGGCGGCCGGCTTGGCGGGGTCGGTCGCGGTCACTTGAAGCCCTTCTTGACGTGCGCGAGGTACGCGTTGCCGCGCAGGACCCGCTTGCAGCGCGGGCAGTACTCGACGAAGGCGTTGAAGTCGAGCTTCAGGTCCTGCATCGTGGCGCGCAGGTTCTCGACGTACGGGGCGGTGTCGACGGGCTCTCCGCAGCGCTTGCAGGCGAAGACCTGCTCGTCCTGGCGGGCCGTGTACTTGAACAGCTGCATGCCGACGGCGGCGGGCCGCTGGACGATGTGGAAGAACTTCCCGAACGGGATGTAGATGAGGGTGAACACCACCGACACCATGTGCAGCAGCGCCAGGAACTCGTAGCCTCCGCCGTGCAGGAAGATCGAAGAGAAGGTCAGCAGCAGCCCGGTCACCGAGATCACGATCAGGCAGATCAGCGGCAGCAGGTCATAGGCGAAGCGCTGGCCGGTGATGGCCCCGCGGTCCTTCATCCGCCGCCACAGGAAGTACGAGGCCCCGGGGATGACGAGCACGGCGGCGATGTCCAGGCCGTGGAACATCAGCCAGCCGACGACGTTCAGCGCGTCGAAGCCGAGGACCTTGAAGCCCCAGATCCGCATCTCGTAGCCGGGTCCCGAGCCGGTCGCGGAGGTGAAGGTGAACCAGCCCCAGGTCAGCGGGAAGGTGATCGCCGCGGCCAGCAGGCAGCCCCAGAAGATCATCTGGTGCGCGGCCCAGCGCGAGCGCGAGCGGGCGCCGAGGAACTTCTGGAACCCGAGGTAGGTGGCGATCATCCGCGGCACGGCGGTGGGCGCCTTGCGGAAGTTCGCGGCGGAGAAGAAGCTGCCGAAGCCCTTCTTGAACAGGCGCCGGGCTCCGGGCGCGGAGACCCAGACCGTGTACCGGTAGGCCACGCCGAAGGCGAGGAAGACGGTGGCGACGGCGTACGGCAGCAGCGCCGAGTCGAAGTCGCGCAGGAGCCGGCTGCCGAGCACGATCGCGGCGATCAGCAGCAGGGAGACGACCACTCCGGCGAGTGTCGCCCGCGCGGTGACGGACGGCCCGGCCGGCGGAAGGGTCCCCGTCAGCGGCGGCGCGGCCGGACGCGGAGGCGCGGACGGGGGCTGGGGCGGTGGCGGTGGCGGGGGCGGCTCCGCGGCGAGGGCTTCTGAGGGCTCGGACACAGCACCACGCTAGGTGGTCTGTACCGATTGAGCCCGTTATGACGTATATGGAAGTAGGCCGGACGGGTGAGGGCTCAGACGGCCGTCAGCCCCTGCGCCTCGAAGACCGCCCTGGCCCCCGCGACCTGCTCCGCCGTCGGCGACGGGGTGCCGTGCAGCGTGAACTCCTTGCCGAGCGCCTCCCATTTCCCCTCCCCCAGCTTGTGGAAGGGCAGCACGTCGACCCGGGAGACGTTGCCGAGGCCGACGGCGAAGGCGGCGACGCCCTCGACGTTCTCCCGGGCGTCGGTCAGCCCCGGCACCAGCACGAAGCGCAGGTGCACCTCCTTGCCGAGGCCGGCGAGGCGGCGGGCGAAGTCCAGCGTCGGCCGGAGCGGCCGCCCGGTCACCCTCCGGTACGTCTCCTGGTCCCAGGACTTGACGTCGAGGAGGACGAGGTCCACGTCGCGCAGCAGCGCGTCGGTGGCCCGTGCGCCGAGGAAGCCGGAGGTGTCCAGGGCGGTGTGCAGCCCCAGCTCGTGCTTCATCCGGTGCAGCAGTTCGCCCGCGAAGACGGGCTGGAGCAGCGGCTCGCCGCCGGAGACGGTGGCGCCGCCGCCCGATGCCGCGATGAACCGCGTGTACGTACGGGCCTCGGCGATGACGTCGTCCGCGGAGGTCCGTTCGCCGGCCCGCATCCGCCAGGTGTCGGGGTTGTGGCAGTACAGGCAGGTCAGCGGGCAGCCGGCGAGGAAGGTGACGAAGCGGGTCCCGGGGCCGTCCACGCCGGTGGACAGGTCCCAGGAGTGCACCGAACCCTCGCTGGGCCGGTGGGTGGCCGCGGCGGCCAGGGTGGAGGGAAGCAGGACGGTCATGGCAGGCACCCCTTGAGCGGTGGTCCGTCGTTTCTCGATCCCGGTCGGAGATCCTTGGTGCGCGGTCCGGAGCCGGATGAGGGCCGGCCCCGGACCGCACGGCCCCGCGGGCTACAGCGAGCCGTGGAAGGTGCGGTTCAGCACGTCGAGCTGCTGGTCCCGCGTCAGCCGGACGAAGTTCACCGCGTAGCCGCTGACCCGGATGGTCAGCTGCGGGTACTCCTCGGGGTGTTCCATGGCGTCCCGCAGCACGTCGCGGTTGAGCACGTTGACGTTCATGTGGAAGCCGTCGCTGGCCATGTAGCCGTCGAGGACACCCGCCAGGTTCTTGATCCGCTCCTCGGGAGTGCGGCCCAGGCCGTCGGGGGTGACGGTGTTGGTCAGCGAGATGCCGTCCTCGGCGTCCTCGTACGGCAGCTTCGCGACCGACAGCGCCGAGGCGACGTAGCCGTGGGTGTCGCGGCCGTTCATCGGGTTGGCGCCCGGGGAGAACGGCTCGCCGGCGCGGCGGCCGTCCGGGGTGTTGCCGGTCTTCTTGCCGTAGACGACGTTCGAGGTGATCGTCAGTACGGACTGGGTGTGCTCGGCTCCGCGGTACGTCGGGTGGCGGCGCACCTTGCGCATGAACTCCTCGACCAGCCGGACCGCGATGCCGTCGACCCGGTCGTCGTTGTTCCCGTACGCCGGGTACTCGCCCTCGACCGTGTAGTCCGTGGCCAGGCCGGTCCCGTCGCGGTGCACGCGGACCTTCGCGTACTTGATGGCGGCCAGCGAGTCGGCGGCGACCGACAGGCCGGCGATGCCGCAGGCCATCGTGCGGCGCACGTCGCGGTCGTGGAGCGCCATCTCGATGCGCTCGTACGCGTACTTGTCGTGCATGTAGTGGATGACGTTCAGCGCGTGGACGTAGGTGTCGGCGAGCCACTCCATCTGCGTGTCGAACTTGGCCATGACCTCGTCGTAGTCGAGGACGTCCGAGGTGATGGCGCCGCTCGCCGGGCCGACCTGGGCGCCGGACTTCTCGTCCCGGCCGCCGTTGATCGCGTACAGGAGGGTCTTGGCGAGGTTCACGCGGGCGCCGAAGTACTGCATCTGCTTGCCGACCGGCATCGCGGAGACGCAGCAGGCGATCGCGGTGTCGTCGCCGAAGCGCGGGCGCATCAGCTCGTCGGACTCGTACTGCACCGAGGAGGTGTCGATGGAGACGCGGGCGCAGAACTCCTTGAAGCCCTGCGGCAGCCGCGGCGACCAGAAGACGGTCATGTTCGGCTCGGGGGCCGGGCCCAGGTTGTAGAGGGTCTGGAGGTAGCGGAAGGAGGTACGGGTGACCAGCGGGCGGCCGTCCTCGCCCATGCCGGCGATGGACTCGGTGACCCAGGTCGGGTCGCCGGAGAACAGCTCGTCGTACTCGGGCGTGCGCAGGAAGCGCACGATCCGCAGCTTGATGATGAAGTCGTCGACGAGCTCCTGCGCCCGCTCCTCCGTCAGGAGGCCGGACTCGATGTCGCGCTGGAGGTAGACGTCGATGAAGGTGGAGGTCCGGCCCAGCGACATGGCCGCGCCGTTCTGCTCCTTCACGGCGGCCAAGTAGGCGAAGTACAGCCACTGGACGGCCTCGCGGCCCGTGCGCGCGGGGCCGGAGATGTCGCAGCCGTAGGAGGCGGCCATCGCCTTGAGCTCGGCGAGGGCGCGGATCTGCTCGGAGAGCTCCTCGCGCAGGCGGATCGTCTCTTCCAGCGGCCGGGGGCTCGCGGAGAGGGAGTTCAGCTCCTCCTTCTCCTCCTTCTTGACCTCGACGAGGCGGTCGACGCCGTAGAGGGCGACGCGGCGGTAGTCGCCGATGATGCGGCCGCGGCCGTACGCGTCCGGCAGCCCGGTGACGACGCCGGCCTTGCGGGCGGCGCGGATCTCGGGGGTGTAGGCGTCGAAGACACCGGCGTTGTGCGTCTTGCGGTACTGCGTGAAGACCTGCTCCAGCTCCTCGGAGACCGGGTAGCCGTACGTCTCCAGGGCGCCGGCGACCATGCGCCAGCCGCCGTACGGCATGATCGCGCGCTTGAGCGGGGCGTCGGTCTGGAGGCCGACGATCAGGTCCTTGTCGCGGTCGATGTAGCCGGGCGCGTGCGCGGTGATGGTCGAGGGGACGTCGTACGCGACGTCGAGGACGCCCTTCTCGCGCTCCTCGGGGAACTTGTCCGTGACGGCCCTCCACACGGCGGTGGTGCGGGCGGTGGGCCCGGCGAGGAACTCGTCGCCGCCTTCGTACGGCGTGTAGTTCTGCTGGATGAAGTCGCGGACGTCGATGGCGTCGCGCCACAGACCGCCCCTGAACCCCTCCCAGGCCTCGCCGTTCTTCGTGGTCTCCACAGGAGTGGCAGTCATGGCCGGCACCTTCTTCCGTCGCGTGTCATCGCTTGCCTCCATTGCACGCCTTTTGATCGATCATTTGCCGCCGCGATGGTCCCGATCCGACGTCCAAAGGTCCTGCCGTCTCACCGCCCGAGACCCTGACACCCCCTCCGACCTGGGATTCCTCCCAGGCCCAAGGCCCCTCACGAGCTCGTGAAGATTTTCACAAGAGGGGCCGCCCCAGCCTCACCGGTGCGGCGGGGGTCGGTCTAGCTCGGGGCTTCCGCGCCCTTGCGGGCGTAGAACCACCAGGCCACCGCCACACAGCTGGCGTAGAAGCCCACGAAGCCCCACATGGCGCTGGTCACCGCGAAGTTGGCGAACATCGCCGGGATGAAGAAGAAGCCGTACGCCGCGATCGCCGCCGTGAAACCGGTGACCGCTCCCGACTCGATCTCCGCTTGCCTCAGCGCGGCCGCGTACTGCGGCGTGCCCTCCGTCAGGCCCTTCAGGTGCCGGCCCCGGAAGATCACCGGGATCTGGCGGAACGTCGAGCCGTTGCCGATGCCCGAGAAGAAGAACGCCGCCAGGAAGCAGAGGAAGAACCCGTGGAAGGAGCCCTGGTCCGAGCCCGCCGGGAGGAAGGTGATCACACCGATGATCGAGCCGGCCATGCCCACGAAGGACAGGATCGTCACCCGGGCGCCGCCCAGCTTGTCTGCGATCCAGCCGCCCGCCCAACGCGCCAGGGCGCCCAGCGCCGGGCCCATCCAGGCGTACGTCGCCACCGAGTACGCCGGGAAGGTGGTCTTGATGAGCAGCGGGAGGGCCGCCGCGAAGCCGATGAAGGAGCCGAACGTACCGACGTACAGCCAGGTCATCAGCCAGTTGTGCTTGCGCTTGAAGATGACCTTCTGCTGGCTGAAGGGGGTGGAGGCCACCTTCAGGTCGTTCTGCCCGAACCAGGCCACGGCCGCGAGCACGATCAGGACCGGGATCCAGACGAACGCCGCGTTCTGGAGGTAGATCTCCGAGCCGTCCGCCTTCCTCTGACCCGCTCCGATCGCCAGCACGGAGGAGGTGATCAGGATCGGGGTCAGCAGCTGGACCACCGATACGCCCAGGTTGCCCAGGCCCCCGTTGATGCCGGTCGCGTTGCCCTTCTCCTGCTTCGGGTAGAAGAAGCCGATGTTGGCGAGCGAGGAGGAGAAGTTCGCGCCGCCGATGCCGCACAGCGCGGCGATCGCGATCATCGTGCCGTACGGGGTGTCCGGGTTCTGCACGGCGAAGCCCAGCCACAGCAGCGGGCCGACCAGCACCACCGTCGAGATCGCCGTGAAGCGGCGCTGGCCGATCATCGGCCCGAGGAAGGTGTAGAGGATCCGCGCCGTACCGCCGGTGAGGCCCGGGACGGCCGTCAGCCAGAACAGCTGCGACCGGCTGAAGCCGAAGCCGACGTCCTTGAGGTTCGTCGCCGTGATGCTCCAGACCTGCCAGACCACGAAGGCCACGAGCAGGGCCGGCACCGCGATCCACAGGTTGCGGGTGGCGACCCGCCTGCCCGTGGCGCGCCAGAAGGACGGATCCTGCGGCGCCCAGTCCGTGATGGTGCGGCCGGGGCGGTACTGCGCCGGATCGGGCGCCTGCGCGCGGCGGCCCGCCTCCGTGCGCAGATCCTGCGTGGCGGAACTCATGGCGTGTCCTGGGGGTTTGAGAAGACTCCTGAGGGTCCTGACCTGTCCAGGCTCCGTCCCGCGGGTCCCCCGGCATCAGAGGAGAACGTCGCGCGGGCGACAAGGACAAGGTCCCGTCGCCCACAGTGCGTAGGTCTGGGACCCCGGCCGCGCGCCTCGCCTGCCGACCGGCGTACGGCTGCTGTCCTGTGCGGTATGACCATGACATACGTGCCGATGACGTCCCGCAGCAGGCACGAGAGCCACCGGGCCTCGACCCCGCTGGAGCTGTTCTTCGACCTCTGCTTCGTCGTCGCCGTGGCACAGGCCGGCCGGCAGCTCGTCCACGCGCTCGCCGAGGGCCATGTCGGCGCCGGCGTCACCGGCTACCTCTTCGTGTTCTTCGGGGTGTGGTGGGCCTGGATGAACTTCACCTGGTTCGCCTCCGCCTACGACGTCGACGACGTGCCGTACCGGATCGCGACCCTCGTGCAGATCGCCGGTGTGCTCATCTACTCGGCCGGGATCCCGCGCGCCTTCAACGACAACGACTGGACCGTCTCCGTCCTCGGCTACGTGGTGATGCGCTTCGCGCTCACCGCGCAGTGGCTGCGCGCCGCCGCCGGGGAGCAGGGTCCGGCCCGGCGCACCGCGCTCACGTACGCGATCGGCCTGCTGGCCTGCCAGGCCGGCTGGGTGGCGCTGCTCTGGGCGCCCGAGGACTCCCGCCGATGGCTGTTCCTGGCGCTCGTGCTGGTGGAGTTGCTGATCCCGGTGCTCGCCGAGCGCAGCTACCAGACCCAGTGGCACCCGCACCACATCGCCGAGCGGTACGGCCTGTTCACCATCATCGTGCTCGGCGAGACCATCGCCGCCAGCACGGTCGCCGTCCAGTCGGCGATCGACGAGCACGAGGCCCTGGGCGAGTTGCTGCCGATCGCCGCCGGCGGTCTGCTGCTGGTCTTCGCGGCCTGGTGGATCTACTTCGCCGTCCCCGCCCACGACCGGCTGCGGAGCAACCGCGAGGCCATCCCGTGGGGGTACGGGCACTACGTGATCTTCGCTTCGGCCGCGGCCATCGGGGCCGGCCTGGAAGTGGCGATCGAGCACGCGGTCGGCAACGCCCACATCTCGGAACTGTCCGCCAACCTCGCGGTGTGCGTCCCTGCGGCGCTCTTCCTGGCCTTCGTCTGGCTCCTGCACTCCCGCCACTTCAAGCGCGGTACGGCCCAGCAGCTGGTGCTGCCGCTCACGGCGCTGGCGATCCTCGCCTGCGCGTGGACCGGCGCGCACGCGGTGCTGTGGGCCGGGCTGGTCGGCGCGGCCTCCGTCGCGGCGGGCGTGACCTTGGCCCACCGGCAGCGTTCTGGTGCGTGAGGACGGCGGGCTCCGCGGCCGCGGCGGCCACGGCGAGCGCGCCGTCGACAGGGAGAAGAAACGATGAAGGTCCCGGTACAGCGGTACGCGGACACGGGCGCGGCGGTGGCGGAGTACGGGGAGCTCGCCGACCCGGCGTTCTGGCAGCAGCCCCCGGCGGCGCGCCTCGCGGCGTTCGCCCGGCTGCGGGCCCTGGACTCGCCGGTCTACGTGCCCGAGGGCAAGGGCCGCGGCCACTGGGCCCTCGTACGCCACGCGGACGTCCAGGAGGCGAGCCGGCTGCCCAAGGTGTTCGCCAGCGCGCCCGGGGTGACCACGCCCGAGCCGGCCCGGTGGGTGCGGGCCCTGTTCGGGGACTCGATGGTCAACCTCGACGGCGCGGACCACGCGCGGCTGCGCAAGATCGTGCAGCGGGCGTTCACCCCGCGGCTGCTGGCGGCGGCCGAGGCGGACATCCACGCGGTGGCCGCCCGGATCGTGGACGACGTACTGGCGCAGGAGCCCGACGAGTTCGTCTCGGCCGTGTCCTCCCGGCTGCCGCTGGAGGTCATCTGCAACATGATGGGGATCCCGGAACGCCACCGCGCCGAGATCGCCGACCGCGTCAACCACGCCTCGGAGAACATCGGCGTCGAGCGGGGCCTGGCCGCCCGGCTGCGGATGCCGGGACGCGGGCTGCGGGCCCTGGCCAGGATGCAGCGGATGGTCGCGGGCATCGGCCGGGAGCGGCGCAGGAACCCCACCGACGACCTGATCTCGGCGCTGGTCAGCGCCGATGTGGACGGACAGGGGCTGAACGCCCGCCAGCTCGGCGCGTTCTTCTCGCTGCTGATGGTGGCCGGGGTGGAGACCACCCGCAACGCGATCACCCACGGGCTGAGCCTGCTGACCGATCACCCGGCCCAACGGGACCTGCTGATCGGGGACTTCGAGACGTACGCGGACGGCGCGGTGGACGAGATGATCCGCCACTCGACGCCGATCATCCAGTTCCGCAGGACCGTGGCCGCCGAACACACCCTGGGCGGGCACCTGTTCCACCCCGGCGACAAGGTCGTGCTGTACTACGCCTCCGCCAACCGCGACGAGGCGGTCTTCCCCGACCCCGACGCCTTCGACATCACCCGCTCGCCCAATCCGCACCTGGGCTTCGGCGGCGGCGGCCCGCACTTCTGCCTGGGCGCGCACCTGGCCCGCGTGGAGATGAAGGCCCTGTTCCGCGAACTGCTGACCCGGCCGGTGGGGCTGAGGGCGGTGGGGCTGCCGGACCTGGCGGGCTCGAACTTCGACAACCGGGTCCGCTCGCTCAAGTTCGCGTTCGAGCGCCCCTGAGGGCGCGGCCGGCCACCGGGCAGGCTGGGAGCCCGGCGGCCGGAGCGCGGGAGCGCCCTACTGCAGGCGTCGCACCGCGAGCACGCAGTGGGCGCTGCCCGTGAGCACGGCCTCGTCGCCCGCGAACTCCTGCAGGGTCTTCGGATCGACCGGCTGGCCCGGGACGGCCTCGGGCCAGGCGCGCGTGGCGAACAGGAAGTAGGCCTGGCCGCTCTCGTTCGCCGCGGCGACCCACTCGTCCGGGGCCGTGCAGGTCGCGTTCAGCCCCGGCAGGGTCAGCGCGACCTGGTTGTCCGCGAGCACGATCTGCACGGGGAAGCCGGCCGGATTGCGGGTGCCGTCCATGACCACGTCACCGATGGGCAGGCCGATCTCCTCCAGCAGCCCGCGGGCGGCCGTCTCCCCGGCCTCCCGCCCCTGCGGCCCGTCGCCGAGGGTGTAGGCGAGCAGGTACGGGATGTCGTGGCCCTCGGCGGGGTCGCCGATCCAGGCGAGCACCGAAAGGGTGCCGAGGTGGGACCGGTCGGTTTCGGCTTGAGTTGAAGTCATGCGCCGCACCCTAGTGCTCTCTCCGCCGCGCCTTTCCGGCCCTTCACCCGGGCGGGCTAGACGGCCCAGAATCCCTCTCCGGAATTCGCCTGCATGTTCGCGTCCTGGTACTGGAGCCGCACGATGCGCGCCTTTTCCGGAATTTCGAACACCACCCACCCCTCGGCCCGCCCGCCGACGGCGAGGGAATCGAAGGCGAGCGGTTTTCCGGTGGTCAGTTCACCGGTCGGCACCACCCCGTGGCGCCCTCCCGCACTGTCGTACGCCCACATCTGCCCCAGTTCCCCGTACGAGTCCCCGCCGACGTTGACGAACGACATCGACGCGGCCACCCAGCGCTTGCCCGCGGGCGGGGCGTAGTTCGTCTCGACGCTGACCGCGGGGTCCACGTACGCGTTGAGCACGGCCTGCAGGTGCCGGCCCACCTGGCGCCCGCGCACCCGTACGGCTTCACCCACATGGGCATCCTTCGGGGCGGCCGCCCCCGGGGCGCCGTCGTCCACCGGGACGGCGGGCGCCGCGGCGGGGGCGAGGGCGGCCCCCTCGGGGGCGGAGCAGGCCGTGGCACCGAACAGCAGGAAGGGCAGGAGAGCGGCGGCGAGGACGGAAGCGTTCTGGCGCATGCGTGATCCCTTCGGGGACCTTCGGGAGGTATTTCCGGCCAGTCTCACGCGCCCGAGCGGGCAATTGCACACACCGACACGGGTGCGCGGAAGGAGTTGCCCGCCATCTGCCAGCACAATGCGTTTCGGCGCTTTTGTGCCGCCCCACCCCCCATGGAGGATTCATGCGCGTTTCCACCCGCCGGCTGACCGTGACGGCGCTTTCCGCACTGGCCGCCGCCACCGCGTTCACCGCTCCGGCCGACGCCCGTTCCCACGAGAATTCGATTTCCGTACAGGAAGTCGGCCACATTTCCGAGGACGGCCACGTCACCCTTTACGGGACCTACGCGTGCGCGCCCTCGTCACCCCGTGGAGTGCAAATCCAGCTCACGCTCGCCCAGGACGCCACCCGCCTCGGCTTCGGCGGCGAGGAGGCCGTGTGCGACGGGCGGGAGCACGACTGGTCCGCCTCCGCCTCGCTGGAGCTGGTGGACGTGCACCCGGGCGCGGCCGGTGCGCAGGCCAGGCTCCAGGCGGCGAGCCTGAACTCCGGGTTCGGCGTGCGCGTGTCCTACCTGGCGCAGGCCGAGCGGGACATCGTCCTGGAGGAGAAGCACCGCTGAGCGCCCCGCCCGCGGCCGGTGGCCGGCGCCCGCCGCTACCGGCAGGCGGGGGCCACGCCGGTCATCGACATGAAGGCGACGGCCTGGCAGCCGGGATCCGCGTGCGGTTGCCCGGCCGCGCGGTGCACGGCCGCCGGTACGCCGACGGTCAGCAGGAGCAGCGCGAGGAGAGCGGTCGCGGTCCCCTTGCCCGGCCGCTTGCTCAGCCGGTGCACGGCGGGGTCCCGGTCCGTGTGGTCGTCCGTTCCATGGACGGCATCATCACTCCGGTCCCGGCATCCCACAACTCGGGGTGACCGCGCGGTCACCCCACGCCGCGGGCGCTGCCGGCGACGTCGAACTCGCACCACACCGCCTTGCCGTCGCCCCGGGACTCCACGCCCCAGTGCGTGGCCAGCGCGTCCACCAGCAGCAGCCCGCGCCCGGTGGTCGCGGCCTCGCCCGGGGTGCGCCGGCGGGGCCAGACGCTGGAGCGGTCCTTGACCCACAGCCGGATCCTGCGGACCGGCTCCGGCAGCACCTCCATGGTCAGCACCGCCCCGCCGTCCGTGTGCAGCAGTGCGTTGACCAGCAGCTCCCCGGCGGCCAGTTCCACGTCGTCGGCGAGGTCCGGCATGCCCCAGTCGCGCAGGGCCTGGCGCAGGGCGTAGCGGGCCTCCGAGAGGCCCTCCGGGTCCGCCTGGTGGATGTACTGGTGGATCCGCGGAGCCCGGTGGGTACCCGGGTCGGGCGCCCGGCGCAGCACCAGCAGGGCCACGTCGTCCCCGGAACCCCAGCGCTCCCAGAGCCGGTCCGAGAGGTGGTCGGCGAGCGCCCCCGCCTCCTGCGGCCCGCTGCGCACGGCGTGGGCGAGGGCCTCCATGCCCTGGGTGATGGCCGTGCCGGGCTCCTCCACCAGGCCGTCGGTGCACAGCACCAGCGTCTCCCCCGGCACCAGGTCGAGCCGGGTCTCGGGGAAGTCCTCCTGTTCGAACACCGAGGCCAGCCCGAGCGGCAGTCCGCCCCGTACGTTGGGCCAGCCCGTACGCCCGTCCGTGTGCCGGATCAGCGGCCCGAGGTGGCCCGCGCGGACCGCCCGTACGCCGCCGGTCTCCAGGTCCACCTGTGCGTACATGCAGGTCGCGAAGCGCTCGGTGTCCAGCTCGGCGAGGAACCGGGAGGCCCGGGCCAGGACGGTGGACGGCGGGTGCCCCTCCCCCGCGTACGCCCGCAGCGCGATCCGCAGCTGGCCCATGATCGCGGCCGCGTGCGTGTCGTGGCCCTGTACGTCCCCCACCACGATGCCGACCCGGTCGCGGGGCAGCGCGATCACGTCGTACCAGTCCCCGCCGACCTCCCGCCCGCTCCACGCGGAGTGGTAGCGCACCGCGATCTCCCCGCCGCTGATCTCGGGGATCCGGCGCGGCAGCATCGAGGCCTGAAGTCCCGTGGCGAACTCGCGCTCCTGGTCGAACAGGAGCGCCCGCTGGAGGGACTGCGCCACGATGCCGGCCAGGCCCAGGCAGAGGTTGCGCTCCTCCGGGCTGAACTCGGTGCGCCGCCGGTAGAACAGCACGAGCCCGCCGATGGCCTTGGCCTGCGCGATCAGCGGCAGGTAGGCGGCGGCGTCGAAGCGGATCCGGCTCAGGTAGTCCGCGAGCAGCGGGAACTCTCCCGCCAGGTCGGACAGGGAGGTGACGAACCGCGCCGTGCGGGTGAGCACCGCCTGTGACAGCGGCAGCGAGCCGTCCAGCCGGGTGAACCGCCGCTCGCTGAGGATCTCCAGCGACTCCCCGCTCAGCGCGATGATCTTGATGGCGCCGTTCTCGACCAGCCCCAGGGCCAGCCCGTCCGCGCCGAGGCGCTCCAGCGCGCCCGCGCCGGTCAGCGTGGCGGTGACGTCGTCGACCGTCACCGCCCGTGAGAGGGCTTCCGTCGTCCGCTGCACGATCGTGGCCTGCTGGGCCCGCGCCGACTCCAGCTTGCGCAGCACGGTGGCGTGCGCGAGCTCGGCCGTCGCGTCCCGCACGATCCCGACGATCCGCACGGGCCGGCCCTCGGCGTCCCGCTGGATCCGGCCCTGCGTGTGCGTCCACTGGTCGACGCCGTCGCGCCGCTGCACCGTGAAGTACGAGCCGTACGTCTCCATGCCGCCGTCCAGGGCCGCCTGCGTGGACTCCGCCAGCCGCACGCCGTCGTCGGCCGGGATCCGCAGTCCCAGCCCCTCGGGGGTGTCGTCGAACTCCTCCCGCTCCAGGTCGAAGACCACGAGCCCGGACTCGTCCAGCGTCAGCGTCCCGGTGTCCAGGTCCCACTCGAAGCTGCCCATGCCGTTCAGCGCGAGCCGCTCGCCGGGCCCGGTCACGGGGTCCCGGCTGCCCTGCCCGGATCTGTCGCGCTCCGCCGCTGCCACGAGAGACACACCACCTAACGGCCGGGCCAGCACGGCTGGGAGATCAGCCGCTCCCACTCCTCGTCAGGATGCCCCGGAAGAGTGCGCCCGGCCTCCTGCCAGCGCTTGACGAGCGAGAGGTAGATCGTCGGCTGGTCCGGTGCCGCGTGCCCGGCGGGGGTGTGGGAGCCGGGGGCGTACGGCGAGGCGGAGGCCCTGGCCGCGGGCTTCGCGGAGGGCCTGGCCGCCCCGGGCTGCTCCGTCCGGCTCGCGGGAATGCGCACCCAGCCCCGGCCGCCCTGTGCTCGCTGCTCCGCACTCATCGCGGACCCCTCTCGACCTCACCGCAGAGACGTCTTCGGATGCCCCGCACCGGCCCGGTCCTCGGGCCGTACGGTCCCGGTGGAGCCCGTCGGCCTGCCCCGGGCACCGAGGCGCTTTCGCACTCCTGCGACCAGTCTCCCCGCCGTGAACCCCGCACCGTGCACGAATCGCATGGAAGGGCCGAATGAGGGAGCCGTCAGCAGCCCCGCGAAGAACAGTCCCGGCCACGAGGACTCGAAACCGGCACCGAGCTCCGGCGTACCGCCGTCCCCGACGGTGTCGAGGACGGCCCGCAGCCGGGCGTCCAGCAGCTCCAGGCGCCCCAGGTGCGGGGTGAACCCGGTGGCGGCGACCACGTGCGCGACGTCCAGTACGACGGACTCCCCGGCCGCCGTGGTCAGCCCGAGCCGGGTCCGCTCGCCCACCGCCGCCGCCCGGTGCAGCCGGTGCCCCAGCAGCACCGGCACGCTCCGCTCGAAGCGGTCCCGCAGCCACCAGGCCCCGGCGGGCCCGAGCGCGGTCGCCGCGATGCGCTCCCGGGTCCGCGCCGGCAGCCGGCGCACCGCCCAGGGCAGCTCCGACCAGGCCCAGCTGCGCCATCCGGTGCCGAGGCCGCTGTGCGGTTCGCGCAGGGCGCGCAGCAGCGGGCGCTCCAGCGGCTGGGGCACGGTGTTCCAGTTCAGCCGGGAGCGGCGGGCGACCAGGCAGGGCCGGGCCCCGCTCTCCGCCAGCAGGGCGGCGGTCTCCAGGGCCGCCTGCCCGGCCCCGATGACCGCGACCTCCTGACCGGCGAAGCGGGCCAGATCGCGGTGGTCGCTGCTGTGCGAGCAGTGTCCGGGCGGCAGCTCCCGCAAGGGCTCGGGGAGGTGGACGAAGGGCATCACCCCGACCGCGAGGGCGACCGTACGGGCGGGCAGCGGCGGCCCCTCGGCGGTGTGGACGAGGAAGCCGTCGCCCTGCGGGGAGACCTCGGTGACCGTCACCTCCTCCACCTCGGGGACGGCGTGCCGGGCGAACCACATGCCGTACGAGCTGAACACGTCGATCGGCAGCGGGGCGGCGTGCTCCGCCGTCAGCCCGCGTCCGGCGCAGTACGCGGCGAGGGTGTGCCGGCCGCCGGGCGCCGACAGGTTGGAGGACCAGGGCTCCGACTTCAGGTACATGCCCTCGGGCATGTGGTCCCGCCACGAGGCCATGGGCCGCCCGAGCACCCGTACGCCGAGCCCGGCCGCGGCCGCGTGCGCCGCGATCGACAGCCCGTACGGACCGGCGCCGACCACGACGAGATCGTTGATCCGCGTCACCGCTGTCCCTCCAGTCTCATGGGCCCCGCGCCACCGTCCGCGCCCCTGCCTGCGACGGCAGGCGGGGGCGGAGGCGGGTGACGGGGGGTCACCGGGTCACCAGCTCGTCCGGTTCGGCCGGGGCGGCCGGGTTGGCCGGGGCCGCCTGGGTGGACGACGGGGGCAGGTCGCGGCCGCGCTGGCGCGGGGCGCGCACCACCGCGCGCGCCGTGCGCCGGCCGTGCGCCGGGACACCGCGCAGGGCGCGCGCACCCTTCCCCGCGCCCCGGCCGAGGAAGGCGGCGAGCATCGCGAGGAACGGCAGCGGGTCGTCGGCGGCGAACCAGGCCGCCTCCACCCGCCCCCGCTCGGCCCGCGGCGCCACCCGTACGGGCCCCGGTCGCGGCCCGCCGGGCCGCGGGCCACCGGCCCGCTCGCCCCCGGCCCGCTCGCCCCCGGACCCCTCGCCCCCGGACCCCTCAACCCCGGACCCCTCGCCACCCGTACCGATCGGCCCGGACCCGGACCCCGCCTCCGGGGAGCGCGCCGGAGCGGGGACGGCATCGCGGCCGACCGAACCGGAGCGCCAGGGGAGTTGACGGCCCCGCACGGCCGCCAGCAGGGCGTAGTTCTCCGCGACGAACACCCGGCCGGGGCCGCCCGAGGGCTCCGGTACCCGCTGCCCCGTCAGGTCCAGGTACATCGCCTGGACCACGTCCAGCCCGCCCGCGTCCGTGAACAGCCGGAACTGCGCCCCCGGCCGGGGGTTGAAGTCCACCAGCCGGAAGCAGCCGTTCTCGTCCCGGCGGAAGTCCAGGTCCAGGATCCCCTGGTAGCCCAGCCGCCGGGCGAGCCGCAGCGCCGCCTCCTCCACCGCCGGGTCCGGCAGCCAGCGCCCGACCGCCGTCAGCCCCGTGCGCACCGGCCAGGACAGCTCCTTGCGGCCCGACCCCGCGAGCAGCGGATGCCCGCCCCGGCCGAACGCCCCGTGGAAGAACCAGTCGGTGTCCGTCCCGGCCGGCAGGAACCGCTGGAGCAGCAGCCGGCTCCCCGCCTCCTGGGTGCGCTCGTACAGCCGGCGCGCCTCGGCGGCGCAGTGCACGAGCGTGGTGCTGCGCAGGCCCGCGCCCGCGGGCAGCAGCCAGGGCCGGCTCCACTTGGCCACGACCGGCAGACCGAGCCGCCACGCGGCCTCCGCCGCCTCGGCCCCGCTCGCCGGGATCACCGTCTCCGGGTGCGGGACGTCCCAGCGCGCGCACAGCCGCGACAGCTCCGCCTTGTCCGCCACCCGGGCCGGCAGCCCGTCGGGCTGATGGGGGATCCGGAACCGCCCGTCGAGCATCGGCGCGATCCGCGCGACGGCGATGGCGCTGAGGTCGTCCATCGCGACGAGCACCGCGGGCCGGCCGATCCGCTCCGACACCCCGACGAGGCACTCCAGCAGCGTCTCCGGCGCCTCGGGGTCCAACCCCCCGTCAGGTCCGGGATGCAGGGCGTGCAGGTAGCGCGAACGCCCCATGGGACCTCCCCCGGCCTCGACGACGGCATGGACCTCCACGCCCTTGCGACCGAGCGATCTGACGGCGCCGAGGGTTCCGTGGTGGAACGGATTCCGATCGAGTCTGAGCACTACTGCGGGCACATGGCCGTCGAACGCGTGCATGGGAACGGTGTCTTTCACCTAGTCGGACCAAGCGGGGAGGATACGCAGCTGCGAATGGCCTACGCGGCGGTCACCGGACAGGCCATTCGTCAGATGTGATGCCTAACGTCTTTGACAAGCACACCGATTCAGGAAAGTTCGGGAGACGCCATGCCCAGACCACACCGCCGACTGGCGAGCACCTGCATCGGTACGGTGACGGCCGGTCTGCTCGCCACCGGAGCCGCGCTCGCGGCCCCCGAGAAGGAGCAGCCCAAGGGTCCCGACGTCGCCATGGGCGCGTTTCTCGACTCCGGCCAGGCCGGGGTCGCCCGGATCCCGCAGCTGTCGCGCTGGCTGGGCGGCAAGGAGATCCGGGTCGGGCACACCTATCTGCCCGGCGACCGCTGGGCCCGCATCGAGAACCCCGACTTCCTGGAGGCCTGGGCCCAGTGGCGCCGGGCCAAGCCGGACCGGCTCTTCGTCCTCAACGTGCCCATGCAGGAGCACAACGAGGACCACGTCCCCGACCGCGAGGTGGCCCGGCTGATCCGGGCGGGCGCGGAGGGCCGGTTCGACCACCACTTCGAGCAGCTCGCCCACAAGCTGGTGGAGCTGGGCGTCCCGGACACGGTGATCGTGCTCGGCTGGGAGATGAACGGCGCCACGTACACGCACCGCTGCGCGCCGGACCCGGAGGGCTGGAAGGAGTACTGGAACCGCATCGTCAACACGATGCGCTCCGTCCCCGGCCAGCGGTTCAAGTTCGATTACGCCCCGAACCGCGGTTCGGACGCGATCGGCTGGACCGCCTGCTACCCGGGCGACGACGTGGTCGACATCGTCGGCATGGATTCGTACGACCAGGCTCCCGGCAAGACCTTCGACGAGATGGTCAAGCAGCCGTACGGACTCCAGCAGCATGTCGATTTCGCGAAAGCGCACGGCAAAGCGATCTCGTACCCGGAGTGGGGGCTGTTCCGGCACGGGGACAACCCGACCTACGTCCAGCGCATGCTGAAGTGGATCGAGCAGCACAAGCCGCTCTACCACACCATCACCGACTACTGCCCGCACGGCGTGTGGCAGTGCAAGCAGAACCCCCGCTCCGCGAAGGCCTTCCGCGCCGCGCTCGCACCCGAGCGGCCGGGCCCGGTGATCCCGACCCCGGTGGTTCCCACGCCGGTCATCCCGACGCCGGTGGTCCCGACCCCGGTCCTGCCGACGCCGTCGGTCCCGACGCCCGCGATCCCGACCCCCGAGGTCCCCGTGCCCTCGCCGGTGGTCCCGAGCCCGCAGATCCCGGCTCCGGTCCCCTCGCCCGAGAGCCCGAGCCCGAGCACCAGCCCGAGCACCAGCCCGAGTCCCGTCACCGAACCCGCCCCCGACCCGGTGCCCGAGCCCGTGCCCGTTCCGGTCTCCCCGGAGCCGGTCGAGCCGAGCCCGCAGGTCCCGGCACCCGAGAGCCCCTCGCCCGAGCCGGTTCCCGAGCCCGTGCCCTCGCCGGCGGTCCCGTCGCCGCAGACCCCGGTGGGCCCGGGCCAGAGCCCGAGCCCGAGCCCGGACCCGGTCCCCGTCCCGGAGCCCTCGCCGGTGCTGCCGCCGGTCCCGGTCCCGGTCGTGCCGAAGCCCGAGACGCCCGAACCGCCCGCGAACAGCACGGAGTGGTGCGTGCCGATCAACTTCGGCGAGTGGCTCTCCAAGCTGGTCGGCAAGCAGTCGGTCTGCGTCAAGGTCGACTGGGGCAAGGACTCCGGCTTCTGGCCCTGGTAGAGCCCTCATCGGACCCGCAGTTCGTTGAGCCGCGCCCGCCAGTCCCTGGCGGCCGGCAGCGCCTCGCGCAGCGCGTCCACCGCCCGCTCGCGCCCCGCCACCTGCGTTTCGTGCAGGCGGAGCAGGGGCGCGAGCGCCGTCCTGGCCAGCAGGAACCGCTGGTTGACGACGGTCTCGGGCCGCCAGTGGTTCTTGTACGGCTCGTTGCCGCGCAGGAAGCTCACCACCGGGCGGCCCTCCGCCAGGGCGCGGCCCGCCTCGTAGCGCAGCAGCAGCGTGGCCACGTCCACCTTCCGGGTCCGCAGGTCCGGGTCGGCCCCGTACAGGTAGCCGCCGCTGAGCGCCCCCGACAGCAGGGTGACGTTGGCGGCGACCACCTTCCCGTCCAGCCGGAACTCGGTCAGCCGGCCCTCGCCGACCCGCACCATCCGCCGGGTGGCCCGGGTCAGGTGCTCGGCGAAACGGGGCCTCAGGTGTTCCGGGGTCACCCCGCGGCCGCGCCACTGCTTCTCGTGGAGCCGCAGCAGCGTCCGTACGGCGCCCGGCACTTCCTGCTCGGTGACCTCGTGCTCCTCGATCCCGGCCGCGTCGGTCTTGCGCAGCTTGGCCCGGACCCGCTGGGCCCCGGAGGCCGGCATCCGCTTGACCAGTTCGTCGAACGGCAGCGCGGGCAGCTCCATGCAGGTGGAGTCGGTGAGCTTGCTCCGGATCCCCGGCCACTCCTCGAACAGCGCCTCGGCGGCGGCTCCCGGCCGTACCTCGCGCAGGTCGACGACCGCGCCGCGGGCGGCCCGGTGCAGGCCGCGGGCCAGCGCCGGGACGACCTGGCCGGCGTACTCCGCGTCCACGAGCACGTCGAAGTAGTCGGTGATGCCGCCGCCGAGCGGCACCAGGAGCGGCAGCGGCCGGTGGACGAGCATCAGCGCGCAGGCGCCCACGAGCTCCTCGCCGCGCCGCACCAGCACGATCCGCAGCCGTCCGTCCCTGCCGTACGAGAGCCACCAGGAGTGCAGCCAGGCGTGGCTCTGGAAGGGGGTGGCGGTGGGACAGGCCCGCAGGAGCCGGTTCCACGGCTCTTCCAGCGCGGCGAACTGCCGGGAGTCCCGGCACAGCGTCACCGACAGGGCCCCGGTGGAGCCCGTGGTCATCGCACGGACTCCTTCTCCTTGGTGTCGGTGTGGTCACCCTGGGCGGGCAGGGAGGCGTACTCCTCGACGACGGGCGCGGCGACGGGGTGCCGCTCCTCGGGCCGCCGGCGGGCGGTGGGCCGGGCCAGCAGCCACAGACCGCCCAGCAGCCCGCCGGCGCACAGCCCGACGGCCCCGCTGATGGCGGCGGAGGGCGAGGCGGGCTCGCTCGGCGCGACCGCCTGGTTGAACAGCAGCAGCTGGACGCCGGTGTTCTTGGCGGCCTGATTGCTGCTCAGCGAGAGCGCGTCGGCGACGGCGTTGGCGATGTCGGCGGCCTCGGTCGCGCTCTTCGAGGTCCCGGTGATGGCGATCATCGGGGACTCGGGGGAGGTCTCGGCGCGCACCTGCGTACGGAGCCGGCCGGCGCTGATGCCCGCGCGCGGCTGGGCGTACGCGAGGGTGGAGCTGCTGGTGGCGATGCGGGCGTACGCCTGGGCGAAGCCGAGGGCGGTGGCCGGCTCGGTGGTGTCGTCCGGTACGGCGACGACATAGCTGGTGGCGGCGTACTCGGGGGCCTTCAGCACCCCGTACGCCCCGCCCGCGGCCAGCCCCAGCACGGCGGCGGCGGGCAGCGGCCACCACGCGGGCGGCGGAAGCAGCCGCACCTTGCGACGGCGGCGGTCGGTCCTCTTCGGGTCGGCCTTCTTCGGGTCGGTCCTCTTCTGGTCGGTCCTCTTCTGATCGGCTTTCATCTGGTCGGTCTTCTTCGGATCGGCGGTGTCAGCCATGTACGTGCCTTCCTGGAGGGGTGGGAGTGGTTTCGGGCCCCCGCGCGGGGAACCCCGTCGGTGGTGCGTCGTCGATCGGGGCGCCCCTCGGCGGCGTCGGGGCGGGACGGGACCCCGGCAGGGCCAGGGCGTAGACGTCGAGGAGGCGCTCCGCGCTGCGGGCGATGTCGTAGCGGCGGGCCACCGGGGGCTGGGGGAGGCGTCGCGCGCCCGCCTCCATGTGCCCGCGCAGGGCGGCGACCAGCTCCTCCGTCCCGGTCCCGATCCGCCGCGCCCCCGGCGCCTGCGCGGCCGGCAGGTCGTCGATCGCGGGACAGGTGACGTGCAGCACCGGCAGCCCCGCCGCCAGCGCCTCCACCACCGCCAGCCCGAACGCCTCCTCGCGCGACGGCGATACGAACACGTCCATCGCGGCCAGCAGCGCCGGGATCCCGGGCGTGCGCCCGTCCGCGGCGTCGCCCAGCGGATCCCGCTCCCCCAGCAGGTGGATACGGCCCTGCGCACCCAGTTCCGCGGCCAGCCCCCGCAGCGCCGCCCGCTCCGGCCCGTCCCCGGCCAGCAGCAGGTGCGCCCCCGGCAGGGCCGCCACCGCCCGTACGAGCGAGTCGAACCGCTTGCCCGGCACCAGCCGGCCGACCCCGCCGACCACGAACGCCCGCTCCGGCAGCCCGGTCCGGGCCCGCGCGGCCCGGCGCACCTCCTCGTCGAAGCGGAAGCGGGCGGCCTCGATCCCGTTCGGTACGACGTGCACCCGCGCGGCCGGCACCCCCCACCCCTCCAGCCGGGCCGCCACGGTGTCCGACACCGCCACGGTCGCCGCGCCCAGCCGCTCGCTCGCCAGGTACAGCGCCCGCACCCCGCCCGTCAGCTTCCGGCCCTCGATCTCGCCGTCGCCGAGCGAGTGCTCGGTGGCCACGGTCGCCCCGACCCCCGCGAGCCGGGCGGCGAGCCGCCCGTACACGCAGGCCCGGTACAGGTGCGTGTGCACGAGGTCGTACTGCTCGCGCCGGATGAACCGCACCAGCCTCGGCAGCGCCCCCAGGTCCCGGTTGCCCTTCATGCCCAGGTGCACCACCCGGACCCCGTCGGCGCGCAGGCCCTCGGCCACCGGCCCCGGGTTGGTCAGCGTCAGCACGTCGCAGCGCATCGGCATGTGCCGCAGCAGCAGCCGCAGCTGCTGCTCGGCCCCGCCGACGCCGAGCCCGGTGATGATGTGCAGCGCCCGCAGCGTCTTCACCGGCGCACCGCCCGGCGTACTTCCCGCACCCGGTGGCGCAGCTGCTTGATCCGCAGCCGCCCGGGCCCGTCCGCCTGGCTGACGTGGGTGCGCGGCAGGGCGTGCGGGCCGGCCAGCCGGCCGGGGTCGATGGCGCAGGCGTACCCGTACCCGGCGGCCCGGGTCGCCGCGACCACCCGCGCGTCGAGGTGCCCGTACGGGTAGCAGAACCCCTCCGGCAGGGTTCCGGTGAGCTCCCGGATCAGCTCCCGGCTGCCGCGCAGCTCCTGCTGGAGGATGTCGTCGGCGGTCGCGGTGAGGTCCTGGTGGAGCAGCCCGTGCGAGCCGATCTCCTGTCCCGCGGCGGCGACTTCGCGGATGCCCTCGGCGCTCAGCAGCGACTTGCGCGGGCCCAGCGGGTCCCACACGTTGTCCACCCCGAGCCGCCCGGGCAGCACGAACAGCGTGGAGGTGCAGCCGTGGCGGCGCAGCAGCGGCAGCGCCCGGGTCAGGTAGTCGGTGTAGCCGTCGTCGAAGGTCAGCCCGACGAGCCCGTCGCCGCGCCCGGCCGCGCAGGCCCGCAGCAGTTCGCCGACGGACACCCCGCGCAGGCCCCGCGAGCGCAGCCACAGGAGCTGGGCCTCCAGGGTGGCCGGGGTGACGGTGATGCCGTACGGGTCCTCGGCGGGGTCGGTGAACTCGGCGACCGAGTGGTACATCAGGACCCACGGCGAGGCGGTCCGGCGGGCGGGGACCGCGTGGGCGGCCGGCGCCGTGCGGGTGTCAGCGGGCATTGCGGAACCTCTGGGTCATCTGGGCGATCTGAGCGGGCAGGGCGGTGATCTCAAGCGCCCGTATGGCCATGCCGCAGGCGCCGAACATGGCGGGGACGAGCAGGCAGCCGAGCGCCGCGCTGAGCAGCGGGTCGGGGATCATCGGCCCGGCGATCCAGCCGGTGCCGCAGGCGCCGACGGCGGCGACGGAGAGCCGGCCGATACTCAGCGCGACCCGGCGGACCTGGATGGCGACGATCCGCGAACCGAGCCCGGTGAGCAGCAGGGCGGCGGTGGTGGAGATGCCGGCGGCGTTGGCCGCGGCGATGCCGTACGTGCCCCACCAGCGGACGGCGAAGGCTCCGGCCACGATGTTGACGAGGAGTCCGGCGCCCATCGCGAGCGCCGGGAACCAGGTGGGCCGGGCGGTCGAGAAGAAGGGCCGGGACAGCGCCCCGACGAGGCAGTGGCCGAGCAGTCCCAGGGCGTAGACCCGCATGACGGAGGCGGTGGCCAGGGTGTCGCGGTGGGTGAACGCGCCGCGTTCGAAGAGGACCTGGATGATCTGGGGCGCGTACCCGATGACGAGGGCGCTGCCCACGAGGACGGCGAGGGAGGCCAGCGCCAGGTCCTGTTCGACGCGGCGCCGGGCCTTCTCGCGCTCCCCGCCGGCCATGGCCTGGGCGACGACGGGGAAGGTGACGGTGCAGATCATCAGCGACAGCACCATCGGCATCTGCGCGACCTTCTGCGCGTAGTTCAGATGGGAGATGGCCCCGGGCGGCAGCGAGGCGGCCAGGAACCGCTCGACCAGCACCTGCGACTGCCGGAACACGGCGAAGAAGATCACCGGGGCGATCAGGCCGAACGCGATGAGGGTGGGCCGGTCCCGGTCGCGCTGGCTGCGCGGCGCGCCCTTGGCGCGCGGCGGCCCGAAGCCCACGTTGCGGATGAACGCCGGCAGTTGGACGAGCACCATCAGCACTCCGCCCGCGGCCACCCCGGCCGCGGCGGCCCGCACCCCCCACACCGCGTGCAGGGCGATCATCGTCCCGATGATGCCGACGTTGTAAGAGACGTAGATCGCGGCCGGCGGCACGAAGGAGCGGTGCGCCCGCAGCGCGGCGCTGAAGTACCCCGCGATCCCGAAGGACAGCACGGTCAGCGCGGTCATCCGGGTGCACTCCACGGCCAGTTCCGGGTCGGGCAGCCCGGGCGCGAGCACGGCGACGACCAGCGGGGCGGCGAGGACGAGCAGGGAGGCGATGGCGGCCAGGAACACCGTCAGCCGCGGCAGGGTCGCCCCCACGAGCAGCCGTACGGGGTCCTGCGCGCGGGCCGCCTGACGGGTCAGCCCGGCGCGGGCGGCCGCCCTGCGGGCGAGGGCCTGGCTGAACGCCGGCACCATCAGCAGGGCCATGGCGTCCTCGATGAGCAGCGTCGAGGCCATCTCGGGCACGGTCCAGGCGATCAGGAACGCGTCGCTGTCGTGCCCGGCTCCGAAGAGGTGCGCGATGGTCTGGTCCCGGAACAGACCGAACACCGCCCCGGCGGCGGTCAGTCCGGCGGTGACGGCGGCTGCCTTGGCCAGGAACCGCCCGAGCGGAGCCGGCGCCGCGCCCGAGGTCCCGGCGGGCGGGTCTTCCCGTACGGGCCCCGGGCCTGCGGCCGGTTCGCGGCGCGCGGCCCTGGCCCGGGCCGCCACCCGCACACCGCGCCCGTCCGCGGGCGCGTCCGCGGACGGGCGGCCTCCGGCGGAGCCGTGCGGGGCCGCGGGGGACGCCGGGGCCGGCGTGGCCGGGACGCGGGCGGGGCCCGCCCCGGCCGGAGGGCCGGAGGCGGGCCGCCAGGGCGTCGTATCGGTCACCGGCCGTCCGCACCCGGAACGGCGCGCGGTGCGGCCAGGAGGCCGGTGCGCCCGTCCGCCGCAGGGGCCGTGTCCCGTCCGGAGGGCGAGGGCAGGGCCCACCAGGCCGCCAGGCCGATGATCACTCCGGTCAGGACGGTGGAGGGGCCGCCGATGTCCGCGTACAGGAAGTCGGTCAGCTGCCACACGAACAGCCCGATCGCGATCAGACCGCAGTCCCGGATCCCGGCGCCGCCGGCGGCGCACCGCCGCAGGCCCGCCACGAGCAGCGCCGCCCAGCCGCCCGCCAGCGCGGTCAGCCCGATCAGCCCCTGCTCGCTGAGCACCAGCAGGTACATGTTGTGCGGGGAGAGCAGCGGCTGGCGGATGTACGCCTGCCCCGCGCCCGCGGTGTCGCTGCCGGAGGACAGTCCCAGCGAGGAGTGCCCGTCCCGGTTGGCCGGGAAGCCCTTGAGGCCCACCCCGACCGCCGGGCGCTCGCGCCACATCGACTCGGCGGCGGCCCACATCGTGTACCGGTCGGTCACCGACTGGTCGGGGGCGCTGGAGACCTGCGTGATCGAGGTCAGCCGCTCCGCGACCATCTCGGAGCCGACCCCGAACCCGCCCACCAGGACCACCCCGGCCGCGACGAGCGCGAGCAGCACCTTCAGCGCCCGCCGGATCCCGGCGAGCACCATCACGAGCAGCGCCGCGCCGACCGTGGCGATCCACGCGCCCCGGCTGAACGACAGCACCAGCGGCACCACCAGCACCAGGGCCGCGCCGCCCGCGATCCGCCGGACCCGGCCCGGCAGCCCCGGGGCCAGGGCCACCGCGGTCGCCACGACCAGCCCGTACGCCACGACCGTGGCCATGCCCATGACGTCGCCGGGCCCGAAGGTGCCGACGGCCCGGATGTCCTCGCCCTGGTACGAGGCCCCGGTGTGGGTGGCGAACTGCACGACCCCCACCGCGCCCTGCACCAGCGCCAGCACCACGAAGCACCCGGCGGCCAGCCGGAACTCCCCGGCGTCGCGCACCAGCAGCACGATCGCCGCCGGGACCAGCACGAACACCTGGAGGTAGCGCACGAACCCGGGCAGCGCCGCGTACGGGTCCCCGGCGGTCGCGGTCGCCACCGCCAGCCCCACGGCGGGCACCCCGAGCACCGCCGCGCCCAGCGGGCTCAGCGCCCGCACCCGGCCGCGCAGCGCCTGCACCGCGCAGACCACCACCAGCAGCAGCGAGGCGGCGTCGGCCGGGCCGACCTTGCCGGAGGTGCTCGCGTCACCCGCCGCGATCGGGGCGAGGAGCAGCAGGACGGTCGCGGCGAGCGGCAGCAGCGGCCAGTGGCGCCGCAGCAGCCCGGCCGGGTCGGGCCGGGCGGCGGCCGCGGCGGGTGCGGCGCCGGCCGGGGATACGGCGAGGCTCATCAGCTGCCCCCCAGCCGGAAGCGGAAGAAGGAGGCCGCGGTGCGGGCGAGGATCCACAGGTCCTGCCACAGCGACCACGTGTCGATGTAGTGGTTGTCGAAGCGGGCCCGGTCCTCGATCGAGGTGTCCCCGCGCAGCCCGTTGATCTGGGCGAGCCCGGTGATGCCGACGGGCATCCGGTGCCGGGCCTCGTAGCCGGGGTGCACGGCGGCGAACTTCGCCACGAAGAAGGGGCGTTCCGGGCGCGGCCCGACCAGGCTCATGTCACCCCGTACGACGTTCCACAGCTGCGGCAGCTCGTCCAGCGAGGACTTGCGCAGGAAGGAGCCGACCGGGCTCATCCGGTGGTCGCCCGCGACGGTCCAGCGGGTGGCCGACTCGTGCTCGTCGGCGCGCAGGGTGCGGAACTTCAGCAGCGTGAAGGGGCGCCCGTACAGGCCGACCCGCTCCTGCCGGAAGATCACCCCGGGCCCGTCGGAGATCCGTACGGCGAGCGCGCACGCACCCATCACGGGCGCGGCGGCGATCAGCGCGAGGGCGGCCAGCAGCCCGTCGATCCCCCGCTTCACCCAGCGCTCCACCGGCCGGGACGGGCGCGGCAGCATCGGCTGTACCGCGTAGCCCCACAGCTGGTCGGCGGGCTGCGCCAGCCGCATGCCGGTCACCTTGGCGGTGCCGGCCGGATCGGCGAGCCAGAGCCGGCAGCCGTGGTCGTGGAAGAGGCGGACCAGGGAGGCGGTGCGCTCGTCGGCCTCCGGCGGGCGGGTGAACACCGCGTGCAGGACCGAGTTCTGGATGACCGCGCGCCGGATGTCCTCGTGCGTGGCGAGCACCGGTACGGCGCCGCCGTCCTCCTCGCAGGCTCCGGTGGCGGCGAGCCCGACGGGCCGCAGCCCGTACTCCGGGCGCCCGTGCAGCGCGGCGGCGACCGCGCTCGCCCCGGCGCCGGGGCCCACGACGAGGGCGGAGGCGGGCCTGCGGCGGGCGGCGCGGCGGCGGAGCCGGTTGACGGATCCGCGCCCGGCGCAGGTCAGTACGGTCTGGAGGCAGACGGCGCCCAGCAGGGCCTGCCAGCCCAGCGCCCCGTCCGGCGCCGTGGCGGCCACGACGGCGGCGAAGGCGCACCACAGGATCGCGGCCCGCCCGGCCAGCGCGGGCAGTTCCAGCAGCGCCGAGGGCGCGAGCCGCGGCCGGTACAGCCCGGCCCGGGCGTGGAGGGCGGCGGTCAGCACGGCCATCGGGGCGGCCGCCCCGGCGGGCAGCACCGCCCCCGGCGCGGACAGGACCGGCGCGGACAGCACCGTCGTGGTCAGTACGGCGGCCAGCGCATCGGCGGTCAGCAGCGGGAGGATCCCGTCGCGGCGGCGGACCCGCTGTGGACGCGCCAGGGGCCGGGCCTGGTCGGCCCGGGGCCGGCGTGGGGGGTGGATGGCGGTCACGGACCGTCGGACGGCTGCGGTGCCGGCGGTGCCGCCGGCGGGCCCCGTGCCGCCCTGCCCGGTGTGCCGGGCGGGTGCGCTGTCCATCGTCATCGGCTGATGCGCTCCTGGTTCAAGGGCCGGGGCCTGCCCAGCAGTTCGTGGTACAGACCGGTGACCGCGTCCGTGGTCCGCCGCACGTCGAAATCGGTCCGGGCGTGCTGCTGGGCCTGCTCCCCGAGTTCGGCGAGCAGCCGCGGTTCGGCGAGCAGCCGCCCCAGGGCCTTGGCCAGGGCCGTCGGATCCTCCGGCGGTACCAGGCAGAGCCGTCCCTGGCCGGGCGGCAGGCTCTCCCGGGCACCGCTGACGTCGGAGACCAGGACCGGTCGGCCGCAGGCCATGGCTTCGAGCGGGGCGAGCGCCATGCCCTCCCACCGCGACGGCAGTACAACGAGATCGGCGGCCCGAAGCCACGGTCGGATGTCGGGGGCGGCCCCCGCGAAGAGCACCCCGGGCGGGGCGCTGCGGCGCAGTTTCTCGGTGTCGGGGCCGTCGCCGACGAGCGCGAGACGGGCCTCGGGGACGTTGCCGAGCACCTCCCGCCAGGCCCGGAGCAGGATGTCCTGGCCCTTCTGTTGGCAGAGCCGGCCCACGCAGACGGCGAGCGGTCCGTCGCCCACGAAGGCGGCGGGCAAAGGGAGTTCGGTACGCGCCCGGGCCCGGTCGGCCTCGCGGTCGGGGCCGCCGGGCCGGAAGTGGTCGAGGTCCACCCCGTTGCGGATCACGGCCCAGTGGGCGGCGATCCCCTCGGCCTCTCCGGCCCGGCGCTCGGCCTCGCTGACACAGAGCACCCGGTCGGCCCAACGGGCCCCGAACCGCTCCCAGCGCAGGGCGAGGGCCGCGGTGGCCCCGCCGACGGCGTCGAAGGACCAGGCGTGGGGCTGGAAGACGGTGGGCACGGCCCCGCGTACGGCGAGCCGCCCGGCGAGGCCCGCCTTGGCGCTGTGGGCGTGCAGGACGTCGGGCCCGACCAGGCCGATCACCCGCCGGGCACCGAGCACTTCGGCGGGCAGGTCGGGGCCGGGGGCCCGCCCGGCGCGCCAGGTGAGCACCTCGGCCCCGGCCGCCCGGGCGGCGTCGGCGAGCTGTCCGCCGCGCGGGCAGCCGACGGCGGTCCGCAGGCCGGCGGCCGTCTGGGCGCGGACGAGGTCGACGACGACGCGGGCGACGCCGCCGTCGACGGGCTGGACGAGGTGCAGGACGGACAGGGGGCGGGGAATCGGAGCCTGCGCGCGGGAGGAATGCGCAGGGGGAGGCTGTGTCGGCACGCGGAGCGGTCTCCTACGTTCAGCGGCGCGCGTCTGTCTGAACGAAGAGCACGCCGAGGAATTGACCCTGGCTTTCGCCCGTGAACCTGAAGCTCAGGCTGCGGGCACCACCGGACAGGGCGGGACTCAGGTCGAACACGTCCGCGTCATATCCGAGATTATTCATATGTTCGGGCTGTCGCACGAACGAGGGATCCCCGAATTCCGTGATGGTGGAATTCATAACATCATTAAAAGGATTTTCTGCATCGCTGATGTCGACCCGGCGGCCACTGTCGGAGGTCACCGTGAGTGAGTCCCCGAGGGTCCCCCGGTCCCCGTCGTACGCGACCACCCCGGCCTTCCCCGCAGCACCCGCGGCCGCGTCCAGCCCGGCGATCTCGACCGTGTCGACGGCCCCGGCGCCGGCGCCCGCGGCGATCGACTCGAAGCCGTCCCACACTGAGATCCGGCGCACCGGCTCCTGCGGGTGCTCGTACGCCACGACCAGCGTCCAGCCGCCCCAGGCGCCCACCTCGGAGTGGCCCATGGCGATGTTCAGCTGCGCCACCGTCCACATCCCGGCGCCGCCCTTGCGGACCATCGGCGTGACGTCGGCCGAGGCCTGGTAGGCATCGCTGCCCGCGTCCGAGCGGTGGCCGATCACCGTGTCGGCGAGGACCTCCTTGTAGGCCCCGCCCGGCTCGGCGACCAGCACCCGGCCGTTGTCCTCCGGCGGCTTCTGCTCACCCACCCGCAGGTTCCCGCCCCAGTACAGGCGGGCGTACGAGACCTTCGCGCCCTGCGGGACCTTGAGCTCGGCCCGGGTGGAGTTGTAGGTGTCCGGGTCCTTGTCGACCTCGCTGTAGAACATGTCGAAATCGCCGTTGACCCCCGCCGCGCCCCGGTTGACCTCGGCGCACGGCTCGGCGTCCGGGGCCTCCGCGCCGCGGCAGGCGATCGAGGAGTTGGAGGCCCGGACCAGTCCGCCGCGCTGCACGGCCTGGTAACGCTGGGTGAAGGGGACCTTGGCCATTTCCCGCACGGCGGGGGCGGCGGGGCCCGGCGGCGCAGCGGCGGCGGCCGCTGCCGGGACGTTGGCCGAAAGTGCGAGGCAGGACAGCAGACCGAGCGTGCCGAGGATTCTGCGGGACGAACCCATGACCCTGTCTCCATTTTCGATCAAGGGGACAAAACAGAAGTGAACTTTGTCAGAAAGGAGGCGGGAAATCACGCCGGACTCGCTCGTACGGCCTTTTGGGCGATAACACGCACCCTCACAGGCGGCGGGTCGTTATGCGGTGCACCATTGTTCGAACCGAAAGGAAAAACGGAGATGAAGAAGAGGCTGATGCGCGGCACCACCCTGGCGGTCGCCGGCACTGCGGCGCTGATGGGCGGCGCGGGCCTCGCCTCCGCGGACTCGACGGCCGCGGGCCTCGCGGCGGAGTCCCCCGGCGTGGGCAGCGGCAACCTGGTCCAGGTGCCGGTCAACATCCCCGTGAACGTCTGCGGTCTCACGGCGAACCTGGTCGGCGCCCTGAACCCGACGTTCGGCAACACCTGCGTCAACGCCTGACCGACGGTCCGACTGTCAGCCGAACCGTCAATCAGGCCGCTCGAAACCAAGGCATCCGGGTGAAGCGACGCAACCCGAACCGGGGCGGGCCCGTTGTTCCGGGTGCTCCACCACCGGGCAATCCAGCAAAAAAGGGACGACAATGATCAAGAAGATGATGGCCACTGCGGCTGCCGCAGCCTCGGTCGTGGGCATCGGTGCCGCCATGGCCCCGCAGGCGATGGCGATCGGCAACGACAACGGCATCAACACCGTCAACGGCAACGGCGCCTCGCAGATCTACGGCAACCAGGCCACCTACGGCAACATGAGCCCCCAGATGGCGCTCATCCAGGGCTCGTTCAACAAGCCCTGCATCGCGCTGCCGGCCAAGGTCAACGCGCAGTCGATCCTCGCCCTCGTCAACGTCGGCGTCCAGGACATCCCGATCCTGTCCAACCCGATGAACCAGCAGTGCACCGAGAACTCCACCCAGGCCAAGGGCGACGAGCCGCTCTCGCACATCCTGGACAACATCCCGGTCCTGTCGGGCAACGTCTCCTCCGGCAGCTGACCGCAGCCCGCGCAAGCGAGGCCGCCGCACCCTCCGGGTCGCGGCGGCCTCGCCGCTTCTCCACACCGCTCGTCCACACCGCGCCGCACCCTCCCGCCCGCGCCGCGAATAGCGCGTAAATCCGTCGCGAATTCCGGGTGGCGCACGCGCGAGTAAATTCATGACACCGCTCGCGAAAATCTCCGGTTTCTTTTCCAGGACACACTCGTTGTTATTTCTGCAGTGGACACGCCCCTGCGGGAAGGATCGAAAACAAATGACGTACAAGAAGGCAGTGGTGCTGGCCGCCGGCGTTCTCATGGCCGCCGGTGCCGCCTCGCCCGCCATGGCCGACGCGGCTGCCGACGGCAAGGCCGTCGGCTCCCCCGGCGTGCTCTCCGGGAACCTGGTCCAGGTTCCGGTGCACGTCCCGGTCAACGTCTGCGGCAACACCGTCAACGTGATCGGTCTGCTGAACCCCGCGTTCGGCAACACCTGCGTCAACGCCTGACGAAGCGCCCGCCCGCCAGGGCAAACCTCCTCGGGGTGGCCTCGGAGTGCACGGCGGTGCACTCCGAGGCCACCTTCGATCCAGCACCGGCGGGAGTGCCGGTAGACAGGGAAGGACCCATGCGACAGGTACTGAGCCGACAGGTACTGGGCAAGGGGGTGCTCACGGCGGCGGCCGCCTCCAGCCTGCTCTCGATCGCGACCGGCGCGGCCTACGCGCACCCGGGGGCGATGGCCGAGGCCTCGCATTCGCCGGGCGTGCTGTCCGGCAACAGCGTCTCGGTACCGATCACCCTCTCGCCGAACGTGTGCGGCAACAGCGTGGACGGCGGAGCGGCGCTCAACCCCTCGATGGGGAACAACTGCGCCACTACGACCGGCCCGGACGTCCACCATGCCGACCGCGCCGACCGCGACTACGAGCGCTACCTCAGCCCCGAACACGCCGAGGCCGTCGAGCGCTACCTCGAAGAGCACCAGGGCGGCCGGCACGCGCTGCCCGAGCAGCGCCACGAGGAGCCGCGCTACGAGGAGGCCCGCCACCACGCACCCCGGCACGCGGCCCCCCGCTACGAGGAGCCGCGCGACGAGGGCGGGTACGGGGGCTCGGACGAGGAGGAGTGCGACGACCACCCGCACGCCCTCCCGGCCCCGGCGCCGGTGGCCCACCACGCTCCCCCGGCGCCCGAACGCCCGCAGCCGCGGCCGCGGCCCAAGCCGGAGGCGGAGCACCCGGCTCCGAAGCCCGCGCCGAAGCCCCACCCGGCGCCGAAGCCGATCCCCCACCCGGCGCCGAAGCCGCCGGTCCACGAGGTGCCCGCGCCGGCGCCGCTCCCCGCGCCGCTGCCGGCCCCGGTCCACGAGGCACCCGTACCGCTCCCCGCGCCGGTCGCGGAGGCGCCGCGGCCGCTTCCGGCCCCCGCGCCGGTGGCCGAGGAGGCCCCCGTACCGGCGCCGCCGCACGGCAGCCACTTCGAGGAGCACCCGGCGCCCGCTCCGGCGCCCGAGGTCGTCCGTCCCGCCGACCAGCCGCCGGCCGCCCCCGCCGGTGACACCCCGATCCACCTGGCGCCGGCGCCCGCTCCGGCCCCCGTGCCGGTGACCCCCGTAACCCCGGCCGCGCCGGCCCCCGTACCGGCCCCGGCGCCCGCCCCGGCGCACGTGTCCGCGCCGGAGCTCGCCGCGACGGGCGCGGGCCGGCCCGGCGCCGCGGCGGCCCTCGCCTCGGCGCTGATCCTGGGCGGCGCCATTCTCTACCGGAGGTCCCGAATCGCCTGACCGGCAATACCGGTAATCGGAAGAAATATCGGCCGGAGAATCCTTCGTCGGGTTCTCCGGCCGTTGCCGTACGCGTTTCCGGAGCGGCGGGTAATCGTTACCCAGGGCGAAAGCGGCGCCACGGTCGCCGCCGACGTCCGCCGCCCACGAAAGAAGAGGATTTCGATTATGAAGCTCACGAAGGTCGCCGCGGTCATCGCCGGCTCCGTTGCCGCGCTCGGCGCCTCCGCCCCCGCCTTCGCCTCCGCAGCGCCGGTCGCGATGCCCCCCATGAGCCTGACGAGCGGGGCCACCGAGGCCGTCAACTCGCTGGCCCCGGTCACCGAGTCGCTCCCGCAGACGGTGGGCAACGGGGTCGCCGAACAGGGCGAGGCCGTCACGAAGGTCGTGGACACCGCCCAGCGCGTCAACAAGGTCCGCAACGATGCTCCGGGCGAGGTGCTCAAGGTCGCCAACGGGGCCACCCAGGCCTCCCCGGCGCTCCTCGGCGGCGTCAAGCTCAACGGCGGAGCGCACTGAGCCGGTCCGGTCCCCCGCCCCCGGCGGGATCCGCGGGATCAGCGGGAGCAAAGAGCTGTGGGCGCCACCGGCGAGGCCGGTGGCGCCCACAGTCAGGTGTTACGACTGACGTCAGTCGTTGACGCAGACGTTGCCGAACGCGGGGTTCAGCAGGGCGATCACGTTGACGGTGTTGCCGCAGACGTTGACCGGAACGTGAACCGGGACCTGGACCAGGTTGCCCGAGAGGACACCGGGGGAGCCCACGGCCGCGCCCTCGGCCGACGAGTCGGCCATGGCGGAGCCGGCGGCACCGGCCGCAGCGAGACCGGCGGTGGCCAGGACCAGGGCGGCCTTCTTGGCAGAGTTCATGGGAAGTGCACCTTCTGTTCGATGTTCTGCCCCGACGTGGGGCTCACACCGAGCGAAACGGTCCAGCGTCCCGTACGACACGGCTCCGCGCGCAATCAGACCTGTTCAGCTCAATAGTCGTAACCACGCGCGGTTTTCGGCCGTTCATCTGCGATCATTCCTCCCCGCTACGGGAGGGCGGGGAGCTCCGGCACGACCTCCACCGGCGTCAGGCCCGGGTCGGCCGGCTCGGCCGGCTTGACGGGGTTGACGGGGTAGAGCGGCTTGACCGGCTTCACCGGTGCCGGCCGTGCCGGGACTGCGGGCGCCGCCGGCTTGGAGACCGGCGCCACCGGGTTGGAGACGGGGATCTCCGGGACCTCGGGGATCGACGGGATCTCGGGGAGGGACGGGATCGGCAGCGACGGGATCGCCGGGATCGCCGGGAGGCTGGGCAGGGTCGGCAGCGAGATCGGCGGGAGCTTCACCCCGGGCAGGAGTCCCTCCAGGGACTTGGTGAGCCCGTCGAGGATCGCGGTGATCTGCGCGAGGAGGTCGTCGAGCGGGCCGGCGGCCGCCGCGCGGCGGTCGATCTGCTGCTGGACGGCCGCGACCCTGTTCCGGACGGCGGCGGCCGTGTCACCGTCCGCGGCGCCCGCGGGGGCGGCCGCGCCGGAGAGTATGACGACGGCGAGGGCCGACGGGACGAGGACGCGGACGCGGGACGGCTTCGTGCGGTGCATGGCGGTTCCTTCGGTGGTCGCACAGATGCGGACCCGAGCGATCCGCTTCCTCACCCACCGTGCGAATACCTTCCACGGAGCGCAACCGGAGCGTGCGCCACCAGCTGCCTCTGAGTGCTGCGTACGGGCTTCGCGCACGCGTCCGCAGAAGACTCACCCTGGACGGGGAAATCCCCGGCCGCGGCGGGCCGTTTGAGTGAAGCGGCGGAACCAACCCCCGGGAAGGGCAGTTGACCAGGGCGCTCCACTAGCGGGCACTCGTGCGACAAAAGGACCAATGATGTTCAAGAAGATCATGACTGCTGCCGCGGTCACCGCCGCCGCCGTCGGCGCGGGCGCTGCTGTTGCGGCCCCGGCCATGGCCATCGGCAACGACAACGGGATCAACACCGTCAACGGGAACGGTGCTCAGCAGATCTACGGCAACCAGAAGACCGAAGGCGCGCAGAGCCCGCAGCTCGGCCTGGTCCAGGGCACCCTCAACAAGCCCTGCATCGGTCTGCCGGTCAAGGTCAACGCGCAGTCGATCCTCGCCCTCGTCAACGTCGGCGTCCAGGACATCAACGTCCTGTCCAACCCGATGAACCAGCAGTGCACCGAGAACTCCACCCAGGCCAAGGGCGACGAGCCGCTCTCCCACATCCTGGACAACATCCCGGTCCTGTCGGGCAACGGCTCCGTCGGCAGCTGATCTCCGCTCCCCTGCTTTCCGCGGTACGGGCCCATCGTGCCCGTGGAGCGATGTGACGAGGGCCCCGGCAGCGTCCAGCTGCCGGGGCCCTCGGGCGTGCGGGGCGGTCAGCCGGTCCAGAACTCCCACCAGCGGGTGAGGATCAGCATGGCGATCACGCCGATGTGCAGGGCGGGCGGGGCCCAGGCGAACTCGGCGAAGAAGGTCCGTACCGGGCCGGGCGCGGGCAGGGCGCCCGTACGGACGTTGTGGGCGGTCACCGCCCAGAACATCAGCAGGGTGGCCGCCCAGGTCAGGCAGCACCACAGGCAGAGCGCGTTGATCTCGTACAGGGACTGGACCATCAGCCAGGTGCAGAAGCCGACTCCGAAGACCGTCCCGGCGTTCAGTCCCAGCCAGAACCAGCCGCGGTAGCGGGCGCCGGCCAGCAGGCCCGCGCCGACGCAGACGACGGCGGCGAACGCGACGAGGCCCAGCAGGGGGTTGGGGAACCCGAAGGCCGCCGCCTGCTCGCTCTTCATGACGCTGCCGCAGGAGACCACCGGGTTCAGGCTGCAGGCGGGTTTGAAGTCCGGGTCCTCCAGCAGGAGGAACTTGTCGAGGGTGATCACCCAGGAGGCCAGCACCCCGGCGGCCCCGGTGAGCACCAGCAGCCAGGCGGGCGCCCGCCGGCCGGCCTCCGGTCCGCCCTCGTCCCCTTGGGAGGGCAGCCCCTGTTGGCGGGGAAGGCCCACTGTTTTCGTTGCCATACGGCCCATGTTCCCGCGCTCCCGCACAGACCCGGGCGAACCATGCTCATCCCGGGCCAAGTTGACCTGAAGGTGTGGCGGGAACCCCTGATGCTTCCCGGACGTTTTACCGAACCCCGGACGTGATGTCAGACCCAGGGGCTACGTTGAGCTTCCGAGAAGTCACTAGCTGCGACGGCCTGGAGACCCACCTTGAGCGATCCGTACGAGACAACCGAGGCGCACCTCGAGCGACTCCTGGGCCGCGCCCTCAACTCCTTCGACCTGCCGGACCGGTTGGTCGAGCGCCTCGGTACGGCGCTCGCCCACAGCTCCTCGCTGTACGCCACCCACCACAGCCCGGCGGCGGGCCTGTGGCGGGAGACCCACCGGCACACGTACCTGCTGTCCGACGGCGGTTCGGCCTCTCTGTGGGAGCTGGTGTACCGGCTGGTGGGCGACCGGACGATCCGGCACGAGGTCTTCGTGAGCAAGGCGGAGGCCTGCCTGGCCGTGGCCCGGCTGTTCGGCGAGGCCCCGGCGGAGGCGGCGTTCGACCCCGAGCTGGATCCGGCGCTCGCGGCCGCCGAGGAGGGGCCGGACACCGATGTGGCGGGGCTGGGCGCGCTGTTCGCGGCGACGCCGCCGGCGCGGCGGCACCGGGAGTACGCGGTGGAGGAGTCCGCCGACCACGCCCGCCGGGTGCTGCGGCGCGCGGAGAACCCGGACCGGCCCGGCGAGGGGACGGCGCTGCTGCTGCGCTCGGCGTACGCGCACCAGATCACCCAGGCGTTCGGGCCGCGGCCGTTCACGGCGGACGGGCGGGGCACCGGGTTCAACCTGTACGAGCACTCGTTCGTGCTGCTGGACGGCAGCGAGCTCAGCCTGTGGGAGGTGGAGCACACGGCGACGCCGGACGGGCGGCACATGTGCGAGGTGTACGAGAGCGAGGCGGCAGCCCGCGGGGCGATGGAGCTGCGCGCGCGGGTGAGGTGACCGCGCCTCAGGGCAGGGCGGGGCGGGAGAGGCGGAGCTCCGGGGGCGGGTCCTGCGTGATGCGGACGTCTTCCGGGCGCAGGTCCGCCGGGGTCGGCATGGCGCTGCCCGGGAGCCGGACCGCGGCCGCGCCGTGAGCCAGGGCCGAGGCGAGGGCCTTGGGGCCGGTTCCGCCCGCGATCAGGAAGCCGGCCAGCGAGGCGTCGCCCGCCCCGACGTCGCTGCGGACGGCGGCCACGGGGGCCGTGCCGTGGAAGGTGCCCTCGGCACCGACCAGGAGCTGCCCGTCCGCGCCGAGTGAGGCCAGTACGGCGCCGGCGCCCCGCGAGCGGAGCTCCTGGGCCGCCCGGACGGCTTCGCCGAGGGTGGCCAGCGGGCGGCCGACCGCCTGGGCGAGTTCCGGGGCGTTCGGCTTGATCAGGTCCGGGCGGGCCGCGAGGGCCGCGGTCAGCGCCGGGCCCGAGGTGTCGAGGGCGACCCGGGCGCCGGCCTCGCGGCCGCGGGCGACCGCGTCGGCGTACCAGTCGGGGGCCAGGCCGCGCGGGAGGCTGCCGCAGGCCGCGATCCAGTCGGGGTGGCCGGCGGCGGTGCGTACGGTCTCCAGCAGGAGGGCGGATTCCTCCCCGGTGAGTTCGGGCCCCGGTGCGTTGATCTTGGTGAGGGTGCCGTCCGGTTCGACGAGCGAGATGTTGGACCGGGTCTGCCCGGAGATCGTCACCGCCGTGACGTCCACGCCCTGTACGCCCAGGAGTTCGGCGATCAGGGCGCCCGCGGAGCCGCCGAGCGGGAGGACCGCCGTCGTGAGGCCGCCCGCGGCGGCCACCGCGCGGGAGACGTTGACCCCCTTGCCCCCGGGGTCGACGCGCTCGCCGGTGGCGCGCAGCACCGCGCCCCGGCCGAGCGAGGGGACCTCGTACGTCCGGTCGAGGGAGGGGTTCGGGGTGACGGTCAGGATCATACGAGCACGACTTCCGTACCGGCGGCCTCGATGGCCGCCTGCTGGGCAGGGGCGAGCCCCTGGTCGGTGATCAGGAGGTCCACGTCCGCGAGGGAGCCGAAGCACGCGAAGTGCTCCCGGCCCGCCTTCGAGGAGTCGGCGAGCAGCACCACCCGGCGGGCGGCCGCCATCGCGGCCCGCTTGACGGCGGCTTCCGCGAGGTCGGGGGTGAACAGGCCGTGCGCCGAGAAGCCGTTGGCGGCGAGGAAGGCGACGTCGGCGCGGATCTCGGCGTAGGCGCGCAGCGCCCAGGCGTCCACGGCGGCCCGGGTGCGGTGGCGGACGCGCCCGCCGACGAGGTGGAGGTCGATGCCGGCGTGGTCGGCGAGGCGGGCCGCGACGGGCAGCGCGTGGGTGACCACGGTGAGCGCGGCGTCGACGGGGAGGGCGGCGGCGAGGCGGGCGACGGTGCTGCCGGCGTCGAGGACGACGCTCCCGCCCGCGGGGATCTCGGCGAAGGCGGCGGCCGCGATGCGGTCCTTCTCGTCGGCGCGGGTGGTCTCGCGTTCGGTGAGGTCCGGTTCGAAGTCGAGGCGGCCGGCCGGGATGGCCCCGCCGTGCACGCGGCGGACCAGGCCGGCCCGGTCCAGGGCCTTGAGGTCGCGGCGTACGGTCTCGGCGGTCACCTGGAAGCGGTCGGCGAGGGAGAGCACGTCGATCCGGCCCGCCTCGCGGGCGAGGCGGAGGATCTCCTGTTGGCGCTCCGGTGCGTACATGTGGGTTCGCGTCCGTTTCTGCGGATTACGCCTACTGTACGCCGATATCAAGCCATACCAAACCAAACGGGCACGCCCGCCAACAGAAGCGGACATGCCCGTACGGGGGTGAGGGAGGCGTTACCCGACGGGAACGGCCTCGGAGGCGGGGGCCTGCGTACCGCCCTCGCGCTCCTCCATCGGGACCTGCTTGCGCGGCAGCACGAACATCACCGCGAAGATCACGACGAGCACCGCCACGACCCACCACAGCGAGCCGCGGAAGGCGTCGACGTACGGCGCGCCGAAGGCCCGGTCGTCCTCGATCGACCCGAAGAAGACGACGGAGGTCAGCGCGAGGCCGAGCGCGTTGCCCATCTGGCCGGTGGTGTTGATCAGGCCGGAGGCCGAGCCGGCGTGCTCGCGCGGCACCTGGGACAGGATGGTGTCGTTCAGCGGGGCGACGATCAGGCCCATGCCGATGCCCATGACGACCAGCGGGGCGGCCATCTGCCAGGAGGCGATCCCCATGCCGTAGTGCTGCGACTCCCAGATGTAGAGGAGCAGACCCGCGGCCATGGTCAGCGCGCCGGCCTGGAGCACCTTGCGGCCGAAACGCGGGACGAGCTTCTCGACCGAGAGCCCGGCCGCGACGGAGACGGCGATGGAGAAGGGGATGCCGGTGGTGCCGGCGCGCAGCGGGCTCCAGCCGAGGCCCATCTGCATGTAGAGCGTCCAGACGAGGAAGAAGATGCCGGTCGCCAGGCCGAAGGTCAGCTGGACGGCGATGCCGCCGGCGAAGCTCTTGATCCGGAAGAGGGAGAGCTCGACGAGCGGGGAGCCGTCCTTCTTGATCTTGTACTTCTCGTACGCGATGAAGGCGGCGAAGACCAGCGGCGAGGCGCCCATGCACAGGAAGCCCCACAGCGGCCAGTCGTTCTCCCGGCCCTGGGTGAGCGGGAAGATCAGCATGACCAGGGCGAGGGTGGCCAGGACCACACCGACCAGGTCGAGGCGCAGGGCCTTGGGGGCCTTGGACTCCGAGATGAACTTGCGGCCCAGGATCACGGCCGCGATGCCGACGGGCAGGTTGATCAGGAAGATCGTGCGCCATTCGAGGCCGAAGAGGTTCCACTCGGTGAGCAGCGCGCCGAGCATCGGCCCCGAGACCGCGCCGAGGCCGACGATCGCGCCGAACATGCCGAAGACCTTGCCGCGCTCGTGCGGCGGGAAGGTGACGTGGATGATCGCCAGGACCTGCGGCACCATCATGGCCGCCATGCCGCCCTGGAGGAGGCGGGAGGCGACGAGCATGGCGGGGTCGGCCGCGATGCCGCACAGGAGGGAGGCGGCGGTGAAGCCGGCGACGCCCACGAGGAAGAGGCGCCTGCGTCCGTAGATGTCCCCGAGGCGTCCGCCCGTGATGAGGCCGGCGGCGAAGGCGAGCGCGTAGCCGGCGGTGATCCACTGGATCGCGCTGGTGGAGGCGCCGAAGTCCTGGCGCATGCTGGGTATCGCGATGTTGACGATCGTGACGTCGACGAGGTCCATGAAGGACGCGGTCATCACGATGGCCAGCGCCAGCCAGCGGCGGCGATCGGCGGGCGAGGTGGTCTCGGAGGTCATGGAAGGAAACCTAGACCCCATCTAGGCCAGAGGGTGTCCTACTTCCCGTGGCAATGTGGATCGTATGACCGACACCCCGGCGCGGCTGCTGACCCTGCTCTCCCTGCTCCAGACCCCGCGCGAATGGCCCGGCAGCGAGCTGGCGGAGCGGCTGCGGGTCAGCCCGCGCACGATCCGCCGCGACATCGAGCGGCTGCGGGAGCTGGGGTACCCGGTGGAGGCCACGCTGGGCGCCGAGGGCGGGTACCGGCTGGTGGCGGGGGCCGCGATGCCGCCGCTGCTGCTGGACGACGAGGAGGCGGTGGCGATCGCGGTGGGGTTGCGGGCGGGTGCCGGGCACGCCATCGAGGGGGTGGAGGAGGCCTCCGTACGGGCCCTCGCGAAGCTGGAACAGGTCCTGCCGGGGCGGCTGCGGCGCCGGGTGGGGGCGTTGCAGTCGGCGACGGTCGCGGTGACCCGGGGGGACGGGCCGAGCATCGACCCGCGGACGCTGACCACGATGGCGGCGGCGGTGGCCGGCCCCGAGCGGCTGCGGTTCGCGTACCGGGCGCGGGGCGGGGCGGACTCGAAGCGGCTGGTGGAGCCGTACCGGCTGGTGAGCACCGGGAGCCGGTGGTACCTGGTGGCGTACGACCTGGACCGGGGAGACTGGCGGACGTTCCGGGTGGACCGGGTGGCGGAGCCGTTCGCGACGGGCGCCCGGTTCACTCCGCGGGAGCTGCCGATGGACGCGGCGGAGTTCGTACGGCGCGGGCTGCGGGGCGGGGAGACGTACCCGGTGGACGTGTCGTTCGAGGCCCCGGCCGAGGTGCTGCCCGGATGGCTGCGCCAGCACGCGGAGCCCGTGGACGGGGGCTGCCGGGTGCGGTTCTCCAGCGGGGACTCCCCCGAGTGGGTGGCGGCCCGGCTGGCGCTGACCGCGGTGCCCTTCACGGTCCACACCCCCGACTTCCTGACCGAGGCGGCCCGCGCGCTGGCGTCCCGGCTCACGGCGGCGGTGCGGCCGCAGGGGTGAGTGGGGGCGCGGGGGAGCCCCCGGCGCCTGGGGGGGGGTAGGCACCGGGGGCTCGTTCTGGGGGCGCGGCCCGCCGGTCGGGCGGGCGGGCGGCCGGTCGGTCCGGGTCAGGCCACCGCGTCGAAGCCCGTGTCGCGGGCCATCCGCTTCAGCTCCAGCAGGGCGTGCTTCTCGATCTGCCGGATCCGCTCGCGGGTCAGGCCGTGCTGCTTGCCGACCTCCGTCAGGGTCCGCTCGCGGCCGTCGTCGATCCCGTACCGCATCTTGATGATGGACGCCGTGCGCTGGTCCAGCTTGCCCAGCAGGTCCTCCAGCTCCTCGCTGCGCAGGAGCGACAGGACAGACTGCTCGGGGGAGATCGCGGAGGTGTCCTCCAGGAGGTCGCCGAACTGCGTCTCGCCCTCGTCGTCCACCGCCATGTTCAGGCTGACGGGGTCGCGCGCCCAGTCCAGTACGTCACCGACGCGCTTCTCCGTCGTGTCCAGCTCGGCGGCGATCTCGGCGTGCTCCGGATCCCGGCCGTTCTCGCGGTTGAACTCGCGCTGCACGCGGCGGATCCGGCCGAGCTCCTCGACCAGGTGGACGGGGAGGCGGATGGTGCGGGACTGGTCGGCGATGGAGCGGGTGATGGCCTGGCGGATCCACCACGTCGCGTACGTGGAGAACTTGAAGCCCTTGGCGTAGTCGAACTTCTCGACGGCGCGCACCAGGCCGGCGTTGCCCTCCTGGATCAGGTCGAGCAGGGGCAGGCCGCTGCGCGGGTAGCGCCGGGCGACGGCCACGACGAGGCGCAGGTTGGAGCGGATGAAGATCTCCTTGGCCCGCTCCCCCTCCGCGGCCAGGGCTTCCAGCTCCTCGCGGGCCGGGGTCTCGCCCTCGCGCTCTATCTCTCCGTCGAGGATCTGCCGGGCGTAGACGCCCGCTTCGATGATCTGGGAGAGCTCCACTTCCTTGGCCGCGTCGAGCAGCGGGGTACGCGCGATCTCGTCGAGGTACATGCCCACCAGGTCGCGGTCGGCGATCTCCCCGCCCACAGCGCGGGCGCTGCCCCTGGACTGACTACGGGCGACGGCGCGGGTTGCCATGCGTGCTCCCTTGCAATGAGTTAGGTCGCGGTGCGGCTGCTGGAACGCGGGGGTCTTGCCGGTGCGTCCCCGCATCCCTGGACACTCTCCCGAGTGCCCGCTTCCGAAGGAAACAACGACTGGAATCGGGACAGAATTCCCACGGCGGTCCCTCTTTTTGGGGATCTTGCAGTATCCTGCCCCGCCACCGCGTCGGGGTGACCGCCGTCACACTCCGCGACGCGCGCCGCGGCTGCTCACTCCGCCCCTGAAGACGACCCCCGCCCCCTTCTGGTTGCCTCCCCCACCCACCGAACCGCCGGATACCCGACAACCACCCCAAACCCACCCCTCCCTCACCCGTCCGGACGAGAGGCGGGCGTATTCCCGCGGCATGGCCGGGCCGCCTCCTGGCTTGGGAGAGTCGCTTGTGCCGCCCGGCCGGCGACGCCCAGACTGAGAGGAGGTGCTGCACCATGACCGCTCTCGCCCACGAGACGCTGGAGGCCGTAATGCCGGAGGTCGCGACGTCCCCGTCGGACCAGGACGAGGCCGTGTGGCAGTCATGGAAAGCCATGGACCCCCCCGAGGGCTATCACGCCGAGATCGTCGAGGGGTTCATCGAGGTGTCACCCACGGGGCGCTACTCACACGGACGGATCGCGAACCGGCTTCGGCGCGCCTTGGACGCGTTCCTGCCCCGCGGCGAGTTCGCTGCGTACCAGGACATGAACGTCGTCCACCACCGCAAGGCGTGGATCCCCGACCTGTTCATCTCACTGGATGACGCGGAGGAACACGTGACCGAGGACGGCCTCGGGATCGACGCCACCGCGGTCCAGCTGATCGTCGAAGTCGTATCCCCCGGCCACGACAACATCACCCGCGACCGCACCCGCAAGCGGCGCGAGTACGCGCGCGCGGGGATCGCGGTCTACGTGCTCATCGACGACTACGACGCGGGCGGCACCGTCACCGTGCTGAGCGCGCCCGATCCGGGGAGCGCCGTCTACCAGGACGAGGTCAGGGCCTCCTACGGAACCGGCGTCACCGTTCCCTCGGGCCCCGCCAAGGGGTTCACCATCGGCAGCGACATCACCGGGCCCGGCGGGGCGGGCTAGCGCGGGAACAGGACCGGCCCCGTGCCGTTCGCGAGCGAACGGCACGGGGCCATCAGTCATTCCCGGGGTTCCCCGAGGCGCGTCAGTGGGCGATCACCGGGATCTTCACCTCGGCGTCGGCGCCCGCGCCGTCACCGGAGGCGACCGGACCGCCCGCGCCCGGCCGGCCCGTGGTGATCAGCGTCAGGGCGATGGTCGCGCTGGCGACCAGGATGCCGACGGCCCACCAGATGGCGGAGGAGTAGCCCTCCACCATCGCCTGGGCCTGCACCAGCTTCGCCGCCGGGCCGCCCGCCGCGACCGCGGCCGCGTGGTCGGTCAGGTACGCGGTGGTCGCCGAGGCGGCGATCGTGTTCAGCAGCGCGGTGCCGATGGCGCCGCCCACCTGCTGCGAGGTGTTGACCATGGCGGAGGCGACACCGGCGTCGGCCGGGTTCACACCGTGCGTGGCCAGCGACATGGCCGGCATGAACGCCGTACCCATGCCCAGACCCAGCAGCAGCTGCGCCGGCAGGATCAGCGCCGGGTACGAGGACCCGACCTCCAGCTGGGTCAGCAGCAGCATGCCGGTGGCGGCGAGCAGGAAGCCCGGGCCCATCAGCAGCCGGGGTGCGACCCGGGTCATCAGACGGGCACCGATCTGGGTGGAGCCCGTGATCATGCCCGCGATCATCGGCAGGAAGGCGAAGCCGGTCTTGACCGGCGAGAAGCCCTTCACGACCTGGAGGTAGTACGTGAGGAAGAGGAACAGGCCGAACATCGCGATGACGGCCAGGCCGAGCGAGAGGTAGACACCACCGCGGTTGCGCTCCAGCAGGACGCGCAGCGGCAGCAGCGGGGACTTCACGCGGGACTCGACGAACACGAAGGCCGCGAGCAGCACCGCCGAGGCGACGAACATGGTCACGGTCAGCGCGTCCGACCAGCCGGCCGACTCGGCCCGGGTGAACCCGTAGACCAGCGCGACCAGACCCGTGGTCGACAGGATCACGCCGGGGATGTCGAGCGGGGCGCGGTTGCGGCCGCCCGCGGGCTCACGGATGATCATCCACGCACCCACGGCCGCGATGATCGCGAACGGGATGTTGACGAAGAAGGTCCAGCGCCAGTTCAGGTACTCGGTGAGGAAGCCGCCGAGGATCAGGCCGACGGCGCCACCGCCACCGGCGATCGCACCGTAGATGCCGAAGGCCTTGGCCCGCTCCTTGGCGTCGGTGAACATCACGGCCAGCAGGGAGAGCGCGGCCGGGGCCAGCAGTGCGCCGAAGGCACCCTGGAGGGCGCGGGCACCCAGCATCATCGCCTCGCCGTTGGCGGCGCCGCCGAGCGCGGAGGCCAGGGCGAAGCCGATGAGGCCGACGATGAAGGCGTTCTTACGGCCCCACTTGTCGGCGATGCGGCCGCCGAAGAGCAGGAGTCCGCCGAAGGCGAGCGCGTACGCGGTGATGACCCACTGGCGGTTGCCGTCGGAGATGCCGAGGTCGGTCTGGGCGGACGGGAGCGCGATGTTCACGATCGTCGCGTCGAGGACGACCATCAGCTGGGCCAGGGCTATGAAGACGAGTGCCTTCCAGCGACTGGGATCGGCAGCCAGCGGCGCGGGCGCGGCTGTTTTGGACATGGGGGTACCCACTTACTGTGTGGAATGACTGAAATCTGGTGTTTAAAACTGTTTAAGGCGGGTTTACGACGCTAGCGGGCGCGACCCGGCGGCGTCACATGGTTTTCTGCCGGAGGTCTTCGAGGGTGGCCGCCTCACCCGGCAGTTCGGAGCGGGCGGGCGCACGCAACCCGTCCAGGAACAGCTGGAGATGACGGTGGACGAACCCGTCGACCGCCATGCACGAGATGCCCGGAAGGGGCCGGCTGAGCTGGGAGAGGGCGACCATCAGGTCGCCCACGCCGATGTCCGTCCGGACCAGCCCGGCTTCCTGACCCGCGGTCACGAGGGTCTCGACGGCCTCCGCCAAGGCCTCGCGGGCCGCGATGAGTTCGGGGTGCTCGCCGTCGAAGTCCCCGGCGAGCATGGGGCACAGGGCGCCGATCCGCTCGTCCGCGGCGGCGTGCGTGAAGCGGCACAGCGCCGCGAAGGCGTCGGCCTCCTGCGCGAGCGCGTCCTCGGCCTGGACCGTGACCCGGTCCATGACGAAGAGCACGACGTGGTGGACCAGGGCCGCACGGTCGGGGAAGTGCCGGTAGAGGGTCGCGTTGCCGACGCCCGCCCGGCGGGCGATCTCGTCGAACGGCGCCGCCGAGCCCTGCTCCACCAGTACCTCGCGCGCCGCCGCCAGGATCCGCTCGCGGTTGCGGACGGCGTCCGCGCGCGGCCGCGGGACCGGGGTGGACTCCGCGGACGGATCCGCCGGCAGG